>NZ_JVOR01000082.1:0-12355 GCF_001054715.1 Acinetobacter sp. 243_ASPC
CGAGATCAAAACCCGCTGCCTTACCACTTGGCGACGCCCCTAAATATCATTCTTTTACAAACATAAAGGAGATTGTTTTAACCCGTGAACCACATAAGCTTTACATGGGGCATGAGTAACAATTTCGTTCACATTCATATCGGAAGTGACCTCAGTAAAAACACAGGCACCTGTTCCTGTAAGCTGTGCAGAACCGAACTGATCGAGATACTGCATCGCTTCTTCTACTTCTGGATATAGGCTTCTAGCAAGTGCTTCAAAGTTATTTCCAAAATCAGAAGGCTTCATCTGATAGGCGCAAAATGTAGTGCGCTTAGAATCTCTTGTCAATGTTTTTTGCGAAAAAAGCAGTTGAGTGCTGATAAAACAGTCAGGTTTTAAAACAATGTATTGTTTTTGATCTAAATCTACAAAAGTAAGCTTTTCTCCGACTCCTTCGGCCCATGCATTTTTTCCATAAACAAAAATCGGGACATCTGCACCCAGACTTAAACCTAAATCTGCCAATTGATCAATTGTTAGGCTGCATTCCCAAAGGCTATTGAGTACCCGTAAGGTGGTGGCTGCATTGGATGATCCGCCACCTAGCCCTGCACCCATGGGAATATTTTTTTCTATCAAGATGTGTAAGCCACAGTACTTTGTTGCATATGGTTTGAGCAGTTGTGCGGCCCGGTAGATTAAATTTTGTGTCAGATCGACCTGCGCAATTCCCTCAATTTCAATTTCATGCTTGTCGTTTAATGGCGTAAAGGTGAGCCAATCATACAAATCAATCAGTTGAAAAATGCTTTGCAATTCATGATAGCCGTCGCTGCGACGGCCTGTGATATGTAAAAACAGATTCAGTTTTGCAGGTGAAGGAACGCGCATCATAAGGGGATTTGACTTAACGATTTTGAATAAGCATTGTAATACGATTTTCCTGATTATCGGCAAGCGCTTGCTTTAAAATCAGTTTGTTGGGAAGTTTTTGTTGATCGTTATAACTTAATGACACATCCCAACCATCTTCAACAATATTGGTTACACGGCCATTTTGATCTTGAGTCGTCTTTGCAGACATTGTGGCAGGTCTAGCTTGTACCCAGTTCACCAAATGCGTAATCGGAGCTTGCCAGCCAGTTGCACGCTGTAACAGCTCTTCAGGCGTTTGTGCAGTAATCAAGCCAGTTTTGGCGCTGTTTAAGCTCACTTGTCCGGGTTTGCCTGTAATTTGAGTTTTACCAACCCCTAAAATACCGCTGAGCTCAATATCAAATTGATCTTGATGCTGAGACCAAGTAAAAAAGGCGCTGCCAGACTGTTTTGGGGTGCGAACGCCAATTTTACCTTGTAAATCAAATTCATTAAGCTGTTCAGTTTGATTCTGAGTAGCCGGTGATTGCGTTTTGACGATATGCTGACAACCGGTAAAAAATAACGCACTCGAGCAGCATAGGGCAAGGGAAAGACGAGATGTGGTAAGCATAAATTAACTCTTTTTAGTTGCTGTCGGTAAAATTAGCGCATCGAGTTGCTTTAATTGTGGATCATTTGCATTTTTTTCTTTGAGCTGTTGTAACACTTGGCTAAATTCGGTCAGATTGCCTTGCATGTATAGGGCTTTGGCCAGCCGTACACCAATATTCACATTCTGGCTTATTGCATACGCCTTGCCCAGAGAGTCAATCGCTGCATTGAAATCATTTTGCAAAAAGGCGATATATCCCAAGGTATCTAAAATTGAGGCTTGTTCGGGGGCATATTCAAGGGCGAGTTGAGCATACTGACGAGCTTCATCTAAGCGTCGGTTCTGTAACGCCAGTGTATAGGCATAAGCATTCAGATAGGTCGGGCTATTTGGCTCGATGAGCAGCAACTGTTTTAATGTGCGGTCCAGCTTGTCGCGATCTGAGAAAGGATCCAGCATCAGCACTTCGGCATAGATCAGTTCAGGATCATCCGAAATATTTTTAATGGCTTCATCGAGCAAGCGCAATGCGGCTTTCTTGTTGCCCATTTTCTTTAAAATTTCGGCCTGTGCCTGATATAAAAAACTAGCATGCTGCGGATAATTGACCCGCTCTTGGGTTAAAAAACGTAAGGCATCGTTTAGATTACCCTGTTTTTCAAAAATCGACACCAGATTACGCCTAGAAACCACATACAAGCTGCCATCGACCAAACGATAATACGCTTTTGCTGTTTCAAAGTGCTGCTTGCGCTCTGCATTGACGGCCAAATAATAATAGGCGTCATTCTGATATTTTGCAGAGTAACGTAAATCGACCAGATATTGCTCGGCTTTCTCGTAATATTTCAAATCGATACTGGTAAGGCCGGCAATAAACTTGGCATCTTCATTGTCAGGCCAGATTTTGATAATGTCTTCGAGCTTTTTAAGCGCCAGTTGTGGCTCACTATGCCGAATAAGAAAGCGCGCTTCAGCCAGTCGAACATCTAGGTTGTCTCGATGACGACGACTGGATTTTGCTAGCCATTTCTGTGTTTCTTCAATTTCGCCTAGGCTGGTCAGCAAATTGGCTTTCATTAAAATAAAGCCCGTGACCTTCGGACGCTTTTTTAGGGCCTTGTTGGTGTTGTTAAGCGCATCCTCTAAATGCCCATTTTGTGCCTCAAAGCCTGCAATCATGACCAAAATCGAAGGGTTTTCTTTCTCTTTGCTGGTTTTGAGTGTAGCCAATAAATTTTCCCGATCTTCTTTGGATTCGGGTGCAATACCGGCAAGAATTTGTTCCAGATCGGCATTGGGGTCGATGGTTAAAATTTTATCCAGTGTATTGGCAGCCAGTTTGTATTCATGCGCACGCAGCGCAATATGTGCCAGATAAAAGAGTGCAGGCACATCTTCAGGCTCTTGAACCACCCAGTGCGTTGCAATATCCAGAGCGGCTTTTAAATCGTTGTATTCGAGTGCAATATCGAGTGCACGCTGTTTAATGGTGGTTGAATTACTTTTTATTGCGAGTACAGTGTAGTTATGAATGGCGGTTGGAATATCATCATAAGCCAAAGCAAATTCGGCAATCATGCTTTGTTTAAGCGCATCGGTATTTAATGCGGCTGGATGAAATTCATCCACAGCTTGTCCATGTGCTGTCGAAGCCATGCTACCGAGCAACAAGAATGTGGTAGAATATTGTCTAATGGATGTACCGTTTAACCGGTTATTCATTTGTCGCAATTTTTAGTAATCCAAGTAATGCTTTTTATGACACCGATATTGCACAATAGCATAAATTTAGCGAAATGATGATCTGATATGTCTTTCTTTGCATTGGGTGTCAACCATCAAACAGCTTCAGTCGAGTTGAGAGAACAAGTCGCGTTTAACGCAGAACGTTTACGCGATTTGTTGACTCAACAGCATCGTCATGCCGATTTAAACGATATGGTTGTGGTGTCTACCTGCAATCGTACCGAAGTCTATGCCATGACTGAGCATGCCGATCTGATCTTGAACTGGTTGGCCGAGACCAATGGTATTGAGATAAAACAGTTACTTCATCATGTTTATCGTTACCAAGATGCGCAGGCGGTCACACATTTAATGCGTGTAGCCAGTGGACTCGATTCGCTTATGTTGGGCGAGCCTCAAATTTTGGGGCAAGTCAAAAGTGCACTGGCTTTGTCTAAAGACGCACAAACTGTTTCTTCCGACTTAAACCGCATTTTTGAATACGCATTTTATGCAGCCAAGCGTGTTCGCTCCGAAACAGCGGTCGGTAGCCATGCTGTATCGATGGGTTATGCGGTTGCGCAATTGGCCTTACAGGTATTTAGTCAACCAGAAAAGCTTACCGTCATGATGGTTGCTGCTGGTGAAATGAACACTTTGGTGGCCAAACATCTGGCTGAAATGGGTGTGGCAAAGGTTATCATCTGTAACCGTAGTCAAGCGCGGGCAGAGCAGTTATCGCAAGAAATTGCCCATCAGGTAGAAGTCGAGATCATTGCATTTGATCAACTGGCCGACAATTTACACCGTGCTGATGTGGTGTCGAGTTGTACCGGAAGTTTACATCAGGTCATTTTTTATCAAGATATCAAGGCTGCACTCAAAAAACGTCGCTATAACCAGATGCTACTGGTCGATTTGGCTGTTCCGCGCGATATCGATCCGAAAGTCGAAACGCTAGACGGCGTATATCTGTATGGTGTAGATGACTTACAAAGCGTAATTGATGAAAATTTGGCGCAGCGGCGTCAGGCGGCAGTTGAAGCCGAAGTCATGGTGAGTCAACTGGCCAGTCAATTGCTCACCCAGCAAAAAATTCTGCAAGCAGGCAGTACAATTCACGCTTATCGTGCGCACAGTGAGCAGCAACAGCAGCTTGAGTTAGGCAAAGCCTTAGCTGACTTGCAAAAAGGCCAAGCACCAGAAGAAGTGATGACGCAACTGGCGCATCGTTTGACCAAAAAGCTCATGCACCCCACATCGATCTTGCTGCGCGAAGCGGCGCAACATGAACATCCAGACTATTTTGAGTGGATGAAAAATCAGCTCAATGATGTGTTTGAGCATGAGCGCAAGCCCAAAAATACAGCAGACTAAGTATCCTTAAGACAATAAGCGTAAACTGATTTGCTTGGTCAATTCGTTCAGTTGCTGACGCAAATTACGCGATTCGATGAGCGAAATAGGCGTTTTGAGTTTCATTCTTAAATATTTTTCTTGTAAACCCAGTGCATATTCTTTGGCCAGTTTGTCGGCAGTTTCTGGTGCATGCATCAGATTTTGAAGGTTCGTTCGCTCCAAAATATCTGCAATTTCATGTCGATATAAATTGCATGCGCCCAAAATATAGTAGGTCGCGAGTTCTTGGTCGTCTGGCAACTCTTCAAAAACACGATCCAATACCGATAAAATCTTGGCCAGAAGTTGATCTGGCGCGATCACGGCGCGTAAGGCTTCAAAATGAATATACAGATATGGATGTTGAATCAGCAGTGCAATCGCCAAGTCTTCATCTTTGGTTTGAATATTAAAGGATAACGATGCATCATGACTGACTTGCGGAGTAAACTTGCGCCCCAGTCCTAGCTTTTCTCGAAACGACTGCGTTAACAAATAACGATATGAGCCTTGTTTAGGCAATAAATCGGTCAGCTCGCGGAGTTCTCCCATGACCTGACTTTTTCCTTCAGGCGTTGAAATATCGTGCTGCTGAGTGAGGTGTGCAAAAATGAAATCAGACAGTAATGGCGCCTGCTCAAGCAAGCGTTGAAAATGCTCGAGTCCTTCACGCCGAATGAGTGAGTCTGGGTCATGTTCTTTGGGCAATACAAAAAACTTGAGTTCCCGTCCATCATTTAAAGAGGGCAATGCAATTTCCAAGGTTCGACGTGCGGCTTTTTGACCGGCCGCATCGCCATCGAAAGCCACGGTAATGCGCGAGTTTTGCTTGAATAGCGTATTCAGGTGATCGACATTACTGGCCGTGCCTAACGTTGCTACGGCTCCATATACGCCATACTGCTGCAACGCAATGACGTCCATATAGCCTTCAACCATCAGCCAGTCTCTGGCTTTAAGCTTGCGCCCTTCATACAGTCCGTAAAGCAGCTGATTTTTATGAAAGACATCCGAATCGGGGGAATTGATGTATTTGGGTTTGATTTCGTCGTTGAGTGCACGGCCACCAAAGCCCACCACACGACCTTTATGATCACGAATCGGAAAAATAACCCGTTCACGCAGCAGATCAAAGTCACGCCCACTGTCGCTAGAACGAATCAGCCCGACTTGCTTTAAGCCTTCTACGTCGTAAGGAAAGGCTTTTTCCAAATGCTGCCAGTCTTCGGGAGCATAGCCCAAACGCCAAAACTGAATCGTTTCTGCAGTGAGTCCACGCTGTTTAAAATATTGCTGGGCTTTAATGCTATTTGGAAGTTGTCGTTCATAAAATTGCGCCACGTTTTCCAGCAAATCATATAAATTGCCTTCTTGTGGAATATCATCATCAAAAGATTGATAATTTTGTTCAAACTGCGCAAATGGATCATCCATAAACATTGGCGCTTCGAGTGCCTGTGATGCATCGGATGTTTCATTTGAGTTCGTCTCTGGTATCGACGTTTGAGCTGGTAGTGGTGCGATTGGCTGCGGTTTTTGTGTAGCGCGTTTATAAGAGAGTTTCTTGCTTTCAAAATTGTCTTTAGGGAGTTCTACGCCCGATTTGCTCGATAACTCTTGCATAACATCGATAAAGTTGCGCCCGTCGATGTCCATTAAAAAACGAATTGCATTACCGTTGGCCTGACAACCAAAGCAATGGTAATAGCCCTTGTCACGATAAACATGAAAAGAAGGAGTTTTTTCTTGGTGGAATGGACAGCAACCAGAGTAGGAGCGCCCTGATTTTTTGAGTTTTACGCGTTGGCCAATCAATTCTACCAGATCGGTTCGGTCTAGAATTTGATCAATGGTATGTTGAGGAATGGCCATAACAGAAAGAATCCCGAGCACATGCAAAAAAAGCTTCAATTAAATAGTGTAGCTGAAGCATGCAAAAAAAAGAATTTTGATCGTAACTAAAAATGAAAGGGCAAGTCCATGCTTGCCCTTTTCAATATGCTTTTAAACAACCGATGCGTTATTTTGCAGCACCTGCTTCAGTTGTACTTGGTGCGGCTTGTGTCGCTTGTGCTGGTGGTTTTGGCATCTCGGTAGTACTGGTATCGACGGTTTTTTGTTTATCGAGTAAACCAAAGCTTAAACGGTTGGTCCAGCTCCGTTTATCTGTGCTTTCTACATTGCTTGAAGTGGTTTCTGCGTTTGCATTGGCTTTGGCTTCACGACCAAAAATACCCAACGTTGCGCGGTTAACCCAGCTCGCATCATGACGAGATGCCGCAAGATCTACTGTTCCGTTCGCACGAACCAAGTTCGGGTAGTTCAGTTTTAACAGATTAACGTACTGTTCTGAGGTGGCTTTATCGCCAATTTCATTGTAGGCATAAGCCAGAGTAGCCAAAGCTTCAGGCGTTTGAGGGGTTTGAGGATAATGCTCTACCACCCACTGCGCACGATCAATGGCTGCAATCCAGGCTTTACGTTTAATATTAAAACGTGCCACATTCATTTCGCTTTCAGCCAGCTCTTGCCCGATAAACTTCATGCGCTGTGCTGCATCGACCGAATATTGACTACTTGGAAAACGGCGAATTAAATCGACAAAGTTTTGATAAGCTAACTTCATGTAGCTGGTGTCACGGTGTGACTGCTGTAAAGAAGTATAGCGCATCAAGCTGTCGTAGTTTAATTCCATGTTGGCAACGCCACGAATATAGTACGCATAATCCACGTTTGGATGCTGTGGATTCAGGCGAATAAATCGATCGGCTTGTGTGACCACGGTTTCAAATTCTTTTTGCTGGAATTTTACATACAGAAGATCGAGTTGTGCTTGTGCCGAAGATTGACCTGTTGGATAGTAGGTATCAATTGCTTCTAATGATTTTGCCGCTTCAGAATATTGACCGCGATCAAGCGCTTGCTGCGCTTTTTGCATGTAAATTTGTTCACTTGACTGAGGGCCTGTATCGACTACTTCTTTTTTGGGATTACTGCTACAGCCCACCATTGCAGCCGCTACGCCAAGAGAAAGGGCAAGCATGGTAATCTTATAATTTGGTAGCGACATAAAAACTCCTCTGTTTAATACGGGCAATGAGCTACAATTGCGCTATTAAATCACTTTTATCTGAAAGAGCAAATGACTTCAGCACAATCTTCGAATCCTAATCTCTCCGAAACAGACTTCAACTTACTCGAAGATTCTGAGGATGCAGATAACCATACTTCTGAGCCAACTGCAACACGTTTATCGTTGCAAGTTCAACTTGATCTTGAATACTTGGGTCAACGTATTGATCAAGTGGCGGCATCGGTGTGGAGTGACTTTTCACGTGAGAAATTAAAACAGTGGATGAAAGACGGTCACTTGTTGGTAAATGGTGAAATTGTAAAGCCAAAATATCGCTGTGAAGGCAATGAACTACTGACTTTGAATGTAGAGCTTGAGGCACAGACCACCAGTAAGCCTGAAGACATTCCACTGGAAATTGTTTATGAAGACAATGATATTCTGGTCATCAACAAGCCTGCCGGAATGGTGGTGCATCCGGGTGCGGGCAATCATACGGGAACTTTGGTAAACGCGCTCTTGTATCATTATCCAAAATCAGCCGAGCTCACCCGTGCCGGATTGGTACATCGAATCGATAAAGACACCAGTGGCCTTTTGGTGGTGGCTAAAAATCTTGAATCACAATTTTCTTTGAGCAAACAATTGGCAGATAAATCGGTATATCGAATTTATGACCTGATTGTATACGGCAACATTGTGGCGGGTGGCACTATTGATGAGCCGATTAAACGCCATCCGGTCGATCGTATCAAAATGACCATCTTGCCTGGTGGTCGCGATGCCGTAACACACTATAATGTTAAAGAACGTTTTCAGCATTTCACGCGTATTCAGGCGCAGCTTGAAACAGGCCGAACGCATCAGATTCGCGTGCACTTTAGCTACATTGGGCATGGTTTAGTTGGCGATCCAGTGTATATGAGTCGTGTACGCGTACCGGCAGGAGCCAGCGAGCGCTTAAATATCACTTTGCGTACGTTTAAACGCCAAGCGTTACATGCAGCCAAATTGGGGCTGGTACATCCAAAAACTCAACAGGAAATGATGTTTGAAGCGCCATGGCCAGAGGATTTCACCCATCTGGTTGAGGTATTACGTCAAGACAACGCTGCTTATTAATCCAAAATTACAGGATCGTCGCATGGACTTTGTAAAAGGTTTACCCGCTGGAGTATATGTGGGGCAGACCACCCTCATGCATCCTCAAGCGAAGCCGAGTTTGACTCCCGAGCTTGAGGGCTTTAATTTGGCCTTGCATGTTCACGATGATCCGTATCGTGTGCAGCAGCACCGAATGAGCCTACTGAATGAGTTAAGCGCTTATGGCGTGAAGCAACTGACGTGGATGACCCAAACCCACAGTACGATTTGTCATACTGTCAATCAAGCACTTAGTTTTGATGCATTAACTGGCGATGCACTGATTACCCAAAGTAAGGCACAGGCGCTCATGGTCATGACCGCAGACTGTCTGCCTGTGGTGTTGGTGAATCGTGCAGGGACTGAGGTGGCTAATTTGCATGCCGGCTGGCGTGGTCTTGCAGATGGCATTATTGAAAATACCATCGAGTCGATGCAAAGTGGTCCTGCCTATGCATGGTTAGGTGCAGCGATCAGTCAGCCGTGCTTTGAGGTTGGTTCAGAAGTACAGCAGATCTTTTGTGCCAAATACCCCGACCTCGTCACCGCGTTTGAAGAAGGTAAACAGCCCGGTAAATTTCAAGCCGATTTGTATGCAATTGCACGCTATATTTTGCAGCAATCTGGTGTAGAAACGATTTTGGGTGGCAATCAATGTTCGTATCGTCAAGCGCAGCATTACTTTTCGCATCGGCGAGATCCGAAAACTGGGCGTATGGCGACATTCGTGTTCATGCAGTAAAACTGCTAAACTTTCATTAACTTGGTGATTAAAGCATCCTATGTCGCAGATCAGAAAATCTCTCTCAATCGTTTATCATAGTCCTTATGGTCATACAGCTAAGGTCGCGGCATATATTGCACAAGGTGCCAAAAAAATGGGCATTGAAGTACATCTGATGCCGATTGAGCATATCGACTGGGATTTACTTGATGCCTCGCAAGGAATTATCTTTGGATCACCCACTTATATGGGAAGTGTTTCGGCAGATTTTAAAAGGTTTATGGACAGTAGCTCCAAACGTTGGAGAGACCGGATCTGGCAAGGTAAACTTGCCGCAGGTTTTGCCAATTCTGGCGGCTTAAGCGGTGATAAGCTCTCGGTGCTACAACAGATTCATCTGTTTGCCATGCAGCACGGCATGTTGTGGTCGGGTTTACCCTTGATGAGCACCGGGCACAACCAAGATGATTTAAACCGTCTGGCCAGCAGTTTAGGGCTTATGACCCAGTCCGATAATGCGCCTGTAGACATTACGCCGCCACAAGGTGATTTAGACACTGCCATCTGGTTTGGTGAGTATATTGGTGGATTATTGTATCGTTTGCACTGAGTCCAGAGCTAAAAAAAGCCTCAATTGAGGCTTTTTTTATTTGTGCATTAAACGTGCTTTGTCACGTTGCCAGTCACGATCTTTTTCTGTGGCACGCTTGTCATGTAATTGCTTACCTTTCACCAGCGCAATTTCAAGTTTGACCAAGTGGCCTTTCCAGTAACAGGCGAGGGGAACGCACGAATAACCTTTTTGATTGACAGCACCCATGAGTTGATCAATTTGACGCCGTGACAGTAACAGTTTACGCGTACGTGTCGCTTCGGGAACAACATGGCTGGATGCGGTTAAAAGAGGCTGAATTTGGGCACCAAAAAGATAGGCTTCACCATTTTTAAAGATGATATAGCTTTCCGTCAGGCTCATACGACCTGCGCGCAAGGATTTCACTTCCCAGCCTTGCAAAGACATACCCGCTTCAAATTTTTCTTCAATAAAATAATCGTGACGCGCGCGTTTATTTTGCGCAATGGTCCCGCCATTATTTTTTTTAACTACTACTGCTTTCGCCATAATCTTAAAATTCCAAAGTTATGCCTATTGTGCCCTAAACCGCGACTGAGGTGAAGTTTTTTCATTTTAATGGAGTGACTTCGCTATGAAATCAAGATTTGCTAGAATTAAGACTTACAAAATAAACTAGAGTAAAAACGGATGTCTAAAACACGTGTAATCTATCCAGGCACATTTGATCCTATCACCAATGGTCATGTAGATTTAGTCACCCGTGCATCCCGAATGTTTGATGAAGTCGTGGTCGCAATTGCGATTGGACACCATAAAAAACCACTTTTTAGTCTTGATGAGCGTGTACGTTTAGCCAAATCCTCTCTGAGTCATCTACATAATGTAGAATTTGTTGGCTTTGATGGATTACTGGTCAACTTTTTTCGTGAGCAAAACGCTACTGCGGTATTACGAGGTTTGCGTGCTGTTTCAGATTTTGAGTACGAATTTCAGTTGGCCAACATGAACCGACAGCTTGATCATCATTTTGAAGCGGTATTTTTAACGCCTTCAGAACAATACTCGTTTATTTCATCGACTCTGGTGCGTGAAATTGCTCGCCTACGAGGCGATGTCGCCAAGTTTGTGCCTCAGGCTGTGGTTGAGGCATTTGAACAAAAACATCAGCAAGGTTGGTAACGTGTCACTTTTTATCACCGAAGAATGCATCAATTGTGATGTCTGTGAGCCGGTTTGCCCCAATGAGGCAATCTATATGGGTGAATTGATTTATGAGATTCATCCCGATTTATGTACCGAATGCGTTGGACATTTTGATCAGCCGCAGTGTCAGCTTTTTTGTCCTGTCGATTGTATTCCAAAAGATCCGAATCATGTCGAGACACAAGATCAGCTCATGCAGAAGTATCAAAAACTAATTGATCAAAAAAGCACGAGCAATTAAATCAAATCTTTGATACTATGCGCACACGAAGTGGACTGGACGGTCGCTGCTGTGGAGGTCTTCGTGACTAAAACAGGGGAGGAAAGTCCGGGCTTCATAGGGCAGGGTGCCAGGTAACGCCTGGGCGGCGCAAGCCGACGGAAAGTGCAGCAGAGAGTAGACCGCCTCATTCGTGAGGTAAGGGTGAAAGGGTGCGGTAAGAGCGCACCGCGTGTCTGGTAACAGTTCACGGCATGGTAAACCCCACCAGAAGCAAGACCAAATAGGGATCCTGAGGTACGGCCCGTACTGGATTCGGGTAGGTCGCTTGAGCGTATGAGTGATTGTACGCCTAGAGGAATGATCGTCCTCGACAGAACCCGGCTTACAGGTCCACTTCACCAAATTTTATGTAAATTATGCTTGACGTATCTTGAATTAATGAAGATAATGCGCGCACAGTTATCGGCTATGTAGCTCAGTTGGTTAGAGCACCGCACTCATAATGCGGGGGTCACAGGTTCAAGTCCCGTCATAGCCACCATTTTATAGACCATGCTCCTGCATGGTCTTTTTTTTGCTTATTGTTTTTGAATCGTAGCATTATCCTTTTTAGATATTCAGATCTGATGCACCATCGTGCGGTTGTTGATGAACGCATAAAATGTTAGGGTATCTACAAAATTGTCATAAATTTGTACGATTTAGCATGATTTGAGTGTTTGGTGAACAGCTGAAAACAAAATCTATTGACGGCCAAGAAGGTTCTATAGATAATGCGCTCACAGTTTACGGCTATGTAGCTCAGTTGGTTAGAGCACCGCACTCATAATGCG
>NZ_JVOR01000083.1:0-2539 GCF_001054715.1 Acinetobacter sp. 243_ASPC
GAAGAATTAACCGCTTAATTGCGGTTTTTTTGTGCCTGAAATTTGGCTATATGACGTGTTACTTATACGCCATAAAAAAACCGCCTACATCAAGCAGGCGGCTGGGTTGTTCAAGGTTTAAATGGGTTTAAACCACACTTAAGTTTTGATCAAAGAGCTGATCGAGCAAATTGGTTACGCTGCCCAAGCCTTGACTTGTACTGGTGACTGAACCAAGCGATGAGGTCACACCGCCTAATAGATCTGTTAGGCCACCAAGGGAAGCACTTGAACCTGTCGCAGAAGTTGAAATGCTTTCCAGACTGTTTAAGAGTGTCTCGACCACATCGAGAGTACTGTCTGCGGCGACATCGACAATATCAACAAGTGCATGTGCAGTATCCGCTGTTACTTCGGCAGTACTGACTACCAAGGTTTCACCCACATCAATTAATCCATGGACAGCATCACTTACACTGCCCAGCACATCGGTTAATGTATCAAATGAGCCAACACTGCCTGCACCCGCAAGACCGCCCAATAAATCCGTCACGGCTTCAAGTGGATTACCTGATGTACCGCCAGCAAGTCCACCTAAGAGATCGGTCACAGACTCAAGCGGATTGCTGTCGATTCCACCTGCGAGGCCAGATAAAATCCATGTTGCACTCGTGCCACTATTGACCAGTGTCGCCGCAACCCCTGTTAATGCATCACTGACTGCTGTTGGATTCAGGTCGAGTGCACCAGAAACAGCATCCAAAACACCATTGACGGTCGCTTCAGAAGTTTCAAAAGTTAAAGTACCTAAATCCGCCAATGCTGAAATTTGGTCAGCAGCTTGAGGCAAAATATGAATACCAGAACTTTCTAAAGTATTGATCGTGGAGGTAATGATATCGGTTTTGAGTGATTCTAGCCCTTGAAGTGCATCGATTCCATTTTGCAATGGTGCGGTTACACTACTTAATGCACCTGTTAAGGTACTTAATGGATCGCTGGATGTTCCACCCGTAATACCGCCCAATAAATCCGTGACAGCTTCAAGCGGGTTACCTGATGCACCGCCAGTGAGTCCGCCCAATAAATCCGTGACAGCGTCAAGTGGATTACCTGATGTACCGCCAGTGAGTCCGCCTAATAAATCGGTCACAGACTCAAGCGGATTACTATCGAGTCCACCTGCGAGGCCGGATAAAATCTCCGTGGCACTTGTGCCACTGTCGACCAATGTCGCCGCAACCCCTGTTAACGCATCACTGACTGCAGTTGGATTCAGGTCGAGCACACCCGAAACGGCATCCAAAACACCATTGACTGTGCTTTCAGAGGTTTCAAAAGTCAGTGTACCCAAGCCAGCCAATGCTGAGATCTGCTCGGCAGCCTGAGGCAAAATATTGATGCCAGAGCTGGCCAGAGTGTCAATCGTGGAGGTAATAATATCGGTTTTCAATGACTCCACGCCTTGAAGTACATCGATTCCGGTTTGCAATGGTGCGGTCGCGCTACTCAATGCGCCTGTAAGAGTACCGAGTGGATTCCCTGAACCTCCACCTGCAAGGCCGCCTAATAAATTGGTGACAGTTTCGAGTGGATTTCCTGATGTGCCACCAGTAACTGTACCCAATAAATCGCTGACCACGCTGGTTGGTGCTGTAGGTAAACTTGTTACCACGGAGCTAATGGTGGTTGGTAGTGTGGAAATACTACTCGCAACCGCAGTTACTGTGGTCGATAAAGACAAAGAAAGATTCAGCGAACCTTCCGATGACGCACTTGATTGACTGGTAACAGCATTACCCAGGTCGTGAGTAATTTTTGAAATAGATGAAACGAGAGCTTTAAGAAACATGAGTGTGCATTCCTATTTGTGCAATTCTTATACATTTTTTGGTTAACTGTAAATTTAATCTTGTTTTGTGTCTTTATTGCGAATGATGTATCGGTCTATTTGTTAACCATGACTCAGTATTGGCTATGTATAAAAAACAGTCAACAAAATCTTAAAATTAAGAAAAAGCGGCACCTGAGCCAATTTTAAAAAAAGAATCTGAGAAAAAATTAACCGATGAATTAAAGCTCTTTTGAATAAAAATTGATAAATTTAAGTGATTTAATCCCATGTCTATAATGCAATTTTTCTTTTACCGCGGTTAAATATTTATTTTATTTTTGGCAGTAAGGTCAATTTTATTATTTTGAATGCTTTTACTTAATTAATTTTTTAATACTAAGCTTATTCAAGTTCTCATTTTATTTTGTTAATGCATTGAAAAAGAATACATTCTGCTTTTGTAAGAATTTATGACAAAGTTTATACAGCAGAGATTAAGTCAAGGGTATCAGCGTTTGAGCGATAACGGTACATAGGCTGAAAATGCTAAAGTTGCTATAAAAAAGCATTAATAAGTATCAAGATGAGCTTATTCGTTTAAGAACTGAACGGTTGACTCTATTTTGTGAAAAAACTACTTATCAAAAACTAAAAAACACGTATAATGCGCTCCATCAAGTACGCGCTCATAGCTCAGCTGGATAGAGCACTTGGCTACGAACTAAG
>NZ_JVOR01000084.1:0-2787 GCF_001054715.1 Acinetobacter sp. 243_ASPC
ATATCAATATGCTTTTGTCTTCTACAAAGCGTACTGTAATCTGGAGCTGTCCAATTTACTCCGCAAAGTTTAATCAGACTTTGCACAAAGCCAGTAACCATACGTAAAGACAGACGGAATAAGGATTTAATCATTAAGTAGCATTGGATGGCTGCGTCGGAGTAGGGTTGATTTCGCCCTTGTTTGCCTTTTGATGGCGCATACCATTGCGTAGCAGGATCAAACCAAAGGGCAATATTTCCGCGACTCATGAGTGCTCGGTTATATGGGGGCCAATTGGTTGTGCGGTAGATTTTGTGTGTAGGCTTCTTCATTTGAAAATTATATCGCTGAAAAACCCTTTACAGATAGGTTTGTGCAACAAAGCCATTTTTATCTAATGTAGTTCCAGGATCTTAATGCGTCATGTGATGTCGTAAAACAGGCAAAACGGCTACTTTCTGCATGTGATTTAATGTGATCGGATGTTATAATTCAGTGACTTATGAGGGGGCAGGTCATGTTTAAAAAATTATTACTTAGTTTACTTATTGCTGTTCCAGTAATCGCTCAAGCTGAATGGGAAGAGTATTCTATTGATGGCGAACGTAGCTATCACGTAGATTTAAATCGTGTAAAGATAGTAAACGAGCAAGCTCAAATTGTTTCGTATTGGACCAAATCTGTTTACTACAAGGATTTAACTAAGGATACAATGAGCGTTGGTGACTACTATTTAACATTTTATTATGGGAATTGTTCTGACCGCACCATAGCAAAAACTATTTTTGCTATATATAACAAAAATGGTGATCTGCGTAATACCTATAATTTTCCTAAAAATTATGAAGCAGTTTTGCCAGATTCTCGTGGTGAAGTTTTATTAAATACCATCTGCCATATCACTTTTGAAGAATCATAAAAATGAGTACCTAATTCATGGATTGATAATGAAGATAAAGCTATGTCTTAGATGTTTTATGGAGATGCAGTTACGTACCTTGTGAAGCTCAATAAACACTCATTCTTTAGTGATGCAAAAGTCGTTAAAGAATAAAAGCCCCTACTCGATTAAAAGTAAGGGCTTTCATTCATTCGTACTGGTAGCGGCAAGCAATTATCGCTATCTCTGCGTCTGTTACTGCATAAACTAGCCTATGCTGTTCATCTATCCTTCTGCTCCAGAATCCCGATAAATCACCGAGTAAAGCTTCAGGTTTTCCAATACCTTCAAAGGGTTTACGTTGACATTCCTTAATCAGGTTATTGATTCGCTTGAGAGTCTTTTTGTCTTGGCCTTGCCAATATACATAATCTTCCCAAGCTGAAGGGGTAAAGCTAGTCTTCCGTTTCATCTAAAAGTTCTCTTTCGATTGCTTTAGATGCACGAAACTCTGCAATTGATTTTGCTAGGTGTGCTGCATTCTTCGGAGAAGACATAAGGTGTAATGTTTCCATCACACTGTTGTAATAGTCTTGACCCATTACAACTGCATGTTGACCTTCTTTACGAGTAATCACTGCTACATCTGCATCATCAATAACTGTATCTAAAACGGATTTCAGATTGTTACGTGCATCTGTATATGTAAATACTTGCATGAAAAACTCCATATATCTGCTAGGCGAGAGTTTTATTAAACTTGTACAATATTCTGTACAGGATGAATGTACAATATTCTGTACACATAGTAAAGCCCCTACTCGATTAAAAGTAAGTGCTTTAGTTTATTGGAAGTATGAAACAATGTGGGTATAAGTGGTTGGGTGAAATTTCATAAAGCACTCCTCACCCTGCCATACCCACTCAATTAAAATAAAGTCAGGGTCATGTGTTATATTTCTAGAGCGTGTAGTTAGACCTGACCAGACACCTTTTATTTCATCTGCATCTGCTTCTAGCTCAACTAAAAGATCATCAAAAGCTATAAAATTGCTTCCCAAATTTGCTACAGCTTTTAGAACATTTCGACTTTTTTCAGACAACCCTTTAATTATTTCGTTAACTTGTTTTTTTGTTAATTCGCCATCCATTTCTTCTGAAGAATCAATTAATGAATTATTTTTAAATAAGTTTAAAATCTCAGTTTGTGCTGAAATTGATAATTTAGAGAAATCGTCTTTATTAATACTAATATGTGTCATACATACCTTTGGTTAGAGTCTTGTAGAGTTAACTAGAGCCTTAAAGACTCTTTTGAGTCTAGTGTCTTATATGGCTTATTTTTTGTCAATATTTAGCTGAAAAATAATTAATCTTTCCTGTTTAAAATTTATTTAAGGTACTCTCACCAGGGTGAACCTGCGCCCAGTGGAATTTTCCCTGTTCCAGCCGCCGGGCACACAGCCAGATGCCCAATCCATCATGCACCAGCACTTTCATGCGATGGCCACGTTTACTACAGAACAGGTAAGCACAATGCGGTTTAATGTAGCCAAAGGCTCTCACCACCTGAGCCATGACAGTATCCATCCCTGCTCGCATATCCAGAGGTTGGGTAGAAAACCAGATTTCATCCATGCGGATCATGTGGCAAGTGCCTTGAGTAATTCTGCTAAAGCAGATATTTCTGATACTTGCCATTTCAAGCCAATTTCTGCTTTTGAGTGGGGTAAGGTAATTTGAACCGTTAACATGTCAGTAAGATTAGGATCTAATGGTGCAGAGCAAGATAAGCCAATAAATGCAGGTTTATTCGGTAGTGGTGAGCGATCACTCCCTGGCTTACCATCAATTAAGCGAATCCATTTGGATACAAGATGTGTATTCAATCCATGTTGCAAAGCAACCGAAGCAATTGAAACGTC
>NZ_JVOR01000085.1:0-21123 GCF_001054715.1 Acinetobacter sp. 243_ASPC
GAAGATGCCGCTGCCTGTCATTACCCTTGAACCCTTAAGTTCAAAGTCTACCATAATTTAATGACAATATTAAGCAACATTAGACAATATTTAATTTATTTAAATCAATATCTTATTGGTTTTAGCAACAATTGACAACAATAAAATATAACTATAAATATTTTTTAAGTATACACGAGGTATACACGGATATTTAACGTTTGGGTATACACAGCGCATACACAGAATTGGCATACTAACGACAAAATTAAAGCGGCTCAATTGGCCGCTTGCATAGAGGTACTGTTTAGTTTTTGCCGGTCAAAATAATCAATCACATCTGATTTTTGGTAGCTAATTTTGCGTGCACCTTTGGTGTATGGGATACCATCACCGGTGCATCTTTTTAGCTGTAACCAGGACAGTGAGACATTAAATACAACTGCAATTGTTTCGGGTGGAAAGACGGCATCATTCGGCGCGATCCAAAACTGTTTTGTATGCACCAGCTTTTCTTCAGGTGTCATACGATCGATTTTAGTAGGGCGTTTATTCATGGTATCTCCTTCAAACTATTAATCAATTCAGAGTCACCAGCACCACAGTGCAAACTGTGTGTGTACACACCTTGTTTAGTGCCAGACTCTTCATCTGTCAGCCAAATTTCCGTTGGAGGGAGTGCAATCACAAAGCTACTCCCAATGTTTGCTATTGCTGCCACATCAACCTCCTTCATCTTCTTTTGGCTCATATTCTTCATCAAATATTCGATTAAGAAATTCATTGAGCGATGGAGATGCTAATCGATCTTGCTCTGTCTCTTCACCGCAACATACTGTAAAAAGATCTTCTTCAGATAAGTATGAAAGTTCAGATTCAATTTTCATTAGCTCTAAGAAATTTTGCTTAACAAGCCAGCGTTTCAAATAGTCCAATTTGATACCAAGCGGTTCAGATCGATTAATCATCCCATTGTCATACCAAATTTCTTCAGCAGCTTTTTGAATATATTCAAAGCTATCAGCAAGGTTTTGGATTAAAATTTCTTCAAGTTCTTCACCTGTCAAAATAAGAGCTTCTGGCCAATCTTCAGGGCTTGAACGATCTGGAAGCTCAGCAACATCTTGAATAATAGTTTCAATTAATTCATCAATCTTACTCATGACTGTTCTCCTGCGCTGCTTCGATCGTAGCTTTATAATATGCCGCTGCTTTTTTAGCTTCTTCGAGCGTGTCAAACAGTTCGTAATAACTAACTTCATTATTAGCTTCATCCCAATAACATGTATCAAGTTTTGATTTAGGCACAACTACAAACTCACCACTCTCAATCTTTGCAAGCTGGTCCTTAAGTGAGTCGATGACGGATTTATTCTGCTTTGCTTGAACTACCCATAATCCCCAAGCCGTATTTATGGTATTAAAAAGAGATATTTTGTCACTTTTACTTAAAGCATTCGCAGTAGCAGAGAGTGAGTACATATGGTCTGTTGTCCATTCAACATAAAGCAAATGACCACCCAAAAACTTCCATTGCTCCTCAAAAGCCTTTCGTTCTTGTTCTAAATCAATCATTCCCACTCTCCTGTGGTTTATCAAAAATCGGCACAAGCATACAAATTTGACAAGGAATGACTCCACCACCATCTGGATGTGGATCATGCCAAAGTTGACCATGCTCATAAATCACAGAATGCATATATCCACGCGATGAGATACCAGCCACTAAATGCTTTGTTCCAATTGCCTTGCTGATCTCGATAACCCAATTTTGATCTTGCTCCGTTGGGTTCTTGTCAACCCCAAGATTCAACATCCTATATCCGTGTTGGCGAAGAAAATAGTTAAGATTGTCTTGATACAACGTACCAGTGCCTGGTGCATTAGGATGATCTATATCAATACCTTCCCAAAAATTTGGAATATCTTCGATACTTAAACCGAGTAATGTTGCAATAGTTGCGCCTTCACAATTCCCACCTAAACCTGTTAAGGTCTGCATAACCTTTTTCATAATTTTGCCTTTTGAGAATAATTTTGCGCATAATTTCATCTAAATCATAAATATGCGCAAATAATTTCACATTTATAGACCCTTTAAGTTTTTTAACTGCCCAAGTTGATGCAGTAATTGATCACCGCAAATATCACAAATGCTATAAGCACGAATATTAGAAATTCTTTTGCTGTTGCAACGAGTACCTGTTTGCGAGATAGGCGCTGCTCGGCTTGGGTTGGATGCTGATACAGAACCGGTTTAGTTTGACTCTCAATGATTTTGTGTTTCATAATCGCCTCATGAACATGCAAGTGTTTATTTTGAAAGCCCCTACGCCGTCCAAGTGAAGGGGCTTTTTTATTGTTAGGCCGTGAATGTGCCGATATGAACTGGATTTTCTGGTAGTAGATCAATCACTTTGGATTTGAAGTCCTGCACAATTTCATCAAGAATCAATTCTTCTTTAACAATTTGAAGGGCAAACACTGGCTTTTCATCATTTGTGTTAACAATGATTCGTAAAACAATCAGGCGTTCATCAAGGCCGTTGTAAGCTGAATCCATGATTTTGAAATAGGCAGGTGTTGCTGCTTCATTTGAACGTGCTTCAACTTGTTCGAAACGAGAGCGACTTTCAGATAAATTGCCTACATTCGCTTCGACCTTCACAGATGCGCCTACCTGCATGTTGCGTACAGCAGACAGAGCTTCTTTCCCGCCGATCACTGCACCTTCAGCATCTGTAATTTCTAATACGCTTATCCAGTCTTCTAAGAAAACAGCAAAGTCACGTTGAGATAATTTTTTATCTTTTAAATTTTGCAGCTTTGTCCAAACAACAGTTGGCTCAAGCTTCAGGTTGGCTTTATGGTCGCAGTGGCCTTGATCGTAGACATCATCGTAATAATTAAGAATAGCCAGTGCTTCCATACCTTTGTGGTCCACGAACACAGGTGCATTCTGATCGATTAAAGTGTTGTCTAAAACATATTTGCGAAAGTCTTCAAATGAAGATGTTTGCATTAACCCACGTGGACGATTACGGCCACCTAAAAACTGCTCAAGGTCAGCAATTTTATAATCCGTGTTGATAGCAATCAGATCGCCTCGATCAAGTTGCTTGATAGGAGTGCTCAAGGTCGCGATTGCATTTGCTTCTGTGTTTTCCATTGTAGTTGTCCTACTTGTTGTAAAAATAGATTTGAGGGGTTAAAACGCGCCGTTTATGCGCGTTCATGCTCTTTGAATAACTGGCTTGTATGGTTGGCAAAGATTGTTACGCTGCCATCAGTGTTGAGATACATAGGGGTTTCTGAGGTTGTATCTTCTGAACGTTTGCCTTTTGCAGTAGGTTCCACATAGGCCAAAGTGTGAGAAATGTTGACTTGGTTCGATTCACCGATTCGGGAAATATCCAATGTCACTTGGACTTTTCCCTTTTTGCCGTTTGCTACGACGCCTTGGGCTACTTCTGAAATAGCGATACCAAGCTGCTGAGAGAAGTTGCCGCCAGATAGATCAGCAACGAATTGAGGTGCATCAGTTTGTTTTGACATGTTATTGCCTCACTTGAGTTAAACCTCGCTTATTGTTGTGGCGAGGATTTGTTGTTTGTGAGGTAAAGATTACTTTACACATGAATTTGTGTAAAGTGATATTTACTAATAATTGTAAATTTTACTAAGCATATTTGATTTTTATTTACAAAATAAAACCCACGCTAGGTGGGTCTCTAATGGAACTAAAATTTTAAAGATGTGATTTTAATTGTTAATCTTCTTCAGTCTTACCAATTTTTTTCCCTGGTAATTTTGAAACTTGATCCCAAGATAAAACAGGAATAAAAACCATATCTCCAATTTCTTTGGAAAGAATTTTTATCTCATCTGAAGTTAAATTTAATGGGCTATTACTATCTGCAGCTTCATTTATTTTATCGATAATTTGATTGATCGTTAATTCAGAACTATTCATTTTATATCTTCCTATACATACCAACTACTTTGCCAACAAGTTTGCAATCATCAGACAGCTTAATAATTTTTTCAGGCCAATCAGGGTTAAGCGGTTCTAGAAACTTTACCGAACCTTCAACAATTAGTTTCTTAAAAGTGGCTTCTGTATCACCAGCGCAGGCAACAATGACAAGATCATTCGTTTTAAGATCGCATACTTGGAAGTCAGGATTTACATAAATTCTATCTTCTGGGTAAAACTTTGGCGCCATTGAGTAGCCAGTCACAACGAGTCCGTAGCCATTTTTTCCACAGTCTTTGTTTGGTGGAAGGTGTTCATCTACTTCTGCATCACGCAATACGGTTTCAATGCCTGAAAAAGAACCTGCTGCAACCCATGAAATTACGGGTACAGGACGGCCTTCGAGGCTAATTTTTTGCGAAAGATCAACATTATTATCTAAACCACTATTACTAATCACCATTGGAGAGCGTTCACCTGCCAGCCAAAGAGGATTAACGCCCAAATATTCTGCCACTTTGAATAATCTCGAGCTTTCTAATTCTTTTGTTGGACCATTAATCCATAAGCCAACATTTGCTCTTGTCACATTTACATAGTTTGCAAGATCAGTGTTTTTAAATCTTTTTCCAGTCGTAGATTCAAAGTGTTTAATTGCCGAAGACATTCTTTCCTGAAGAGTGCTCATATGTCCATCTCATGGCTGTTGCCATATAAAAAGTAAAGAAAGCTTAACTTTAAAATTGTAAAGCTTGCTAATCATTGTAAAGTCAATTATTCTTGACAAAATAAAGTTTATTTGACGGAGTCTCTATGCGAATTGAGATGAAAACATCAGATGTTTTGGCTCGATTCAATGCCCCTAAAGTCGCTCGAATTTTAAAAATAACTCGTCAAGCGGTTTATCAATGGGGTGAGTTAGTGCCAGAAGCAGCAGCTTTCAAGTTACTCGAAAGTGAACCAAGTCTTCCCCACAAACGAGTTTCTTAACCCATTCTCACAAAACGCCGTGCATCGGTAAACGTGAAAAAAATCAAGGATTCACATATGGAAATTTCAAAAGAAACAAAAAACGCGCTGCACAAAATGATTCATCACTCTGAGGGCGTCACACCTAAGGATGTGGCAGATGTGTTGGGCGTATCTCACAAAACAGTATTGAACTATGCAAATCCAAACATGGACCAGCATTTACCAAGTCTCAAGGCATTTGAAGCGTCATTGATCTACACGCAAAACCCAGCCGTGATTAAGGTCTGGGCACACAAGTTGGGTTTGATGTTGGTACCGGTTAAGCAGGCGACAGATAAAGAACATCAAGTGAGCGTTCTTGAATCACTACTTCATTTGAACATCGGTAACGGTCAAATGAATAAGCATGTACACGACATTTTAGAAGATGGTGTGGTCACGCCGTCAGAACTTGCGGACACGTTGCATCTGGTTGAATCACTTGAACAAGAACTTGCCAGCTTTCGTAAGGCGATTGAAACAGAGGCAAGAAAATATTTATCGGCCCTACAAACAGAAAAAGCCTGATCCGCGAAGTCAGGCTTTTAACGTTGATAACCAAAAGGAAATCAAATGAACATGTTGGCTAAATTTAATCACACCGAAATGCAAATGACAAGCTTAGAAATTTCAGAGCTTGTTCATTCACGCCATGACAGCGTTAAAAGAACTATTGAAACGCTGGTAAGTAAAGGTGTTATCGAATCTCCACAGTCTGTGGAAATTAAAACGGCGACACGCCCAACAGGTGTATATGTCTTTTCTGGTGAAGCTGGGAAACTGGATAGCATTACCGTAGTTGCACAACTTTGCCCTCAATTTACAGCAGCTTTGGTAAAGCGTTGGTATGAACTTGAGTCTCAGCAAAATCAGCCACGTGAATTATCTCGTTTAGAGATTCTGCAACTCGCTTTGGAGTCTGAGAAAAAAGCCATTGAGTTAGAGCAACAAGTCAAAGTACTTGAACCTAAGGCGCAGGCATTAGACGTGATTGCCGATACTACAAACACCTACAGCATTCGTGAGTGTGCCAAGACGATTGGCATTCAGGAGACAAAATTAATTGAGTTCATGCTCAAAAAACAGTGGGTGTATCGAGAGAACAGCAGACACCGCCGTTTGTGTGCTTATGCGCATCGAGTAGAGCAAAAAGTCATGATCAATAAGGTTTCAAAAGTGGTCGCTTGTGATGATGGTGACAAAGTGTTTACTCAGGCACGTATCACGGCGTTTGGTTTGACTCGTTTAACTGCGGCTATTGAAAAGGCGGGTTTGAAATGAAAGTTCGTCCAATTTTATTTAACGCTGAAATGGTCAAAGCGATCTTAGATGGTCGTAAGACTCAGACCCGTCGTGTATTAAGAGTGCAACCGCCTTTGACCGATAAAAACGTCATGCCTCTTTATACAATGGAGCCAGAACCAAAGGTTACAGAAGTTACCATGCATGAGATTATGGATGACAGAATGCCTTTCCCCTCATCAATCTCACGCCACAAATGTCCATTTGGGAAAATAGGTGATCAGTTGTGGGTTCGTGAGTCATTTGGCACAAAAATTAGAAGTCTTGGCGGTACCCCGCATGAATCACTTACATACAAAGCTGATAATCCAGTTGAAATGGCATATTACGACTGCAATGGTAAGGGCTTTCCAGTTAAGTGGAAACCATCAATCCACATGCCACGCTGGGCATCACGCATTTTGCTTGAAATAACAAACATTCGGGTAGAACGTTTAAATGATATTTCAGTAGAGGATGCCTTGGCTGAAGGCATTGCGCACAAAACAATGAATTGCCCACGCCATGAATATTTCCAGCTATGGAATGATGTTTATGGGGAAATGGCACATGAGTCAAACCCGTGGGTTTGGGTAATTCAATTCAAAGCGGTCAAAGGTGACTGAATGAGCAAATTTATCCCTAACTCATTCCAAGTGCCAAATGCCTTTGTTGATGAAGTTTTAGACAAAATATCTGATTCAGCTTGCAAAATTTACCTTGTGATCTGTCGCAAGACACGCGGCTGGAACAAAGAAATGGATTCAATTTCTTTAACTCAGTTTGAAGAAATCACAGGTAAAAGCCGTCCAACAATTGTGAAATGTCTTAAGGAATTGATCAAAGTTGGTCTTGTTATGGAAGAGCAAAGTACGATCCATGGGAACACTTTTAAACTCGGAAATGAAACCTCAATTGGTTGTGTCTTAAAGTTCCCTAGTAAAGAATTTTTACTAGATGAATCAAAGTCGAGTAGTAAAAAATATTTACCACTGCTAGTTAAAAATTTTAACCACGCTAGTAAAAATATTTTACCGCTGCTAGTAAAAATTTTTAACACACAAAGTATCACTATCAAAAACAACTCTCAAAGTAATAAAAAAATAAATAAAAAAGATTCGGCTGAACAACCTGAATCTAAAAAATCAGAGAGTCAAAAATCAGAGAAGTTTGATTTTAAAAACGCACTCATTGAAAACGGCGTTTCTGAAAAACTCGCTACTGAGTTCATGCAAGTTCGTAAAGCCAAAGGCGGTGTAAGCACCGAACGTGCTTTTTCACTTCTTGCAAAACAGATCGAGAAAGCAAATCTCAATTTCGTACAAGCGATTGAGTTTTGTTTGAATCGTCAAAAGCCATGGGCAGCGTTTGAAGCGCAATGGTATTTCAACGAACAGAATCGTTCTTCACAACCACAGCAAACAAATCAGCCTTACCAACGCCGTTTTGGTAACTCACAGCCACAAGCGTCAGAAATGCGCGATGTAACAGGAGAGCATGCATGAGCAATATTCAAGTTTTCCAAGACGCCTTCACTGTTTCATTCCCGGTTGAAGTTGCTGAAATGGTTCTTTCACGCATTGAAATGATTCACGGTGCTGATTTTCAAAAGCTCTATGGCCATTTGTCGAATGATGAGCTTACACAGCTTGCATGCACAGTTCTTGATGGTATTTCACCAGTTGAGCTTAAGCGCGGTATTCAGCGCATGAATACTGAGAAGTGGTGCCCGAAACTGCCAGAGTTTCGTTCATGGTGTGTTCAGGCGGGTGATTGGTGGACTGCTGATCAGGCTTGGGCAAAAGCTTTAAATTTTATCAATGACAGTTCTCTACCGATGACTACGTTGGCAAAGGCTGCTTTTGATGAAGTGAAACACATTCTGGACAACGAAGGGCAAAAGGCTGCGCATTACGCATTTAAAGATATCTATCAAGATTATCTTGCTAGAGCGCAAAAGAAGGGCAAAACACAAGAAATGTGGGTAAAGCCTGAAAAGCCTAAAACTATCTCATTTACTCGAAAAACTGTGCCGTGTCCGCCTGAAGTTTTGAGCCAATTGAAAGGAATTAATAAGTTCTCGAATCAGTTAAATGCTGTGTGTGAGGTGAGCAATGGTTAAGTGTAAACACGGTTTTGATCACGCATGTCTAATTTGTGGATTTACTCATATTGATGGAAAAAAAGTCTGGTTTGATTGGGCATGGCAAGAACAGCAAAAGCGGATTGATGAACTTAACCAAGAAAATCAGAAACAAGCGCTATCAAACACTGGCTATCACAATGCTTCAGCTTCATACCTCTGTAAGTTAATGCAGATTCAATTTGTTTTGAACCAGCAAATTAAAATTGCCAAGTCAAAACGTGAAGATGGTGAAGTTTTTGAGGATAAAACAGAAACTAAAATTGCTGACTACTTGGATGATTACAACATTGCTTTAGACAAGATTCTTGATGATGAGGCAACTCAGGAACAATTCAATGCATATGCAAAAGCAAATGAGTTTCTAAAACAGAAGGCACGTGCAGATAAAAATCAAAAGCGGATTGATGAGTTGCAGGCGCGGGTGGATGCAGCCATAAAAGATACTCAACATGCTTTGCGGTATGTGGAGGAGGACATGCGCGGTAATCATGAATTTTTACAAATGGCTATGATTCGAACATTTAAGTCTTTATCAAAAGCACTCAAGGGCGGTGAAGTATGATCCCAAATGGCACAACACATACAGACAACGAGGGTACTTACTGGAAGGACAATGACGGCTATTGGTACTACTGGGATGAAATCTTTGAATGGTGCGGGTACATCGGGCCAGTTAATCAAATGTTCTTAAACAATAAGAATCCAATAGGGGTGAAATAATGCAACAGCCAAAATGGGGAACGTATCGCCATAGTTTTGATAAAAAAGACAGTAAGAAATCAGTTAAAAAAGATCATATGCCCGCAGTGCCTTCATTCTTGGTTAAGGGCAAAACATTTGAATGTTCAGGGGGTGAAATACTTAACTGCAGTATTCAAATCGTACCGCCGTCAATCAACAACTATTGGCTTGATTCTGGTAAGGCATGCAAGCGACTGAGTAAGCGTGCAAATCATTTTGTCGAGGTAATCAAACGATTTGTTCAACCCCTCAACTACGGTGGTGATGTGCGAGTGGAGATTAACTATCACATGCCGGATAACAAGGTACGTGATATCGATAACATCGTAAAACCTTGTCTTGATGCTTTAACCAAGTGCGGTTTGATTGGGGATGACTCACAAGTAAAAAGCCTGATAGTTCATGCCAGACCGGTTGTTAAAGGTGGTTTGCTTGATTTATGCGTAATCAAAATGTGAGGCCATGTATGAGAAGACAAAATAATAATTGGTTGTGGGTGTTGGTCTTTGTTGTTTTTGCATTGGCAGCAGGTCTGATAAATGGATGGAACACCATTCAAGTATGTAAAACACATGATGTGTATTGGGTTAAGGGAACTCAATATTCATGCAAATTTTTTAAATAAGGCGGGCTGTTCGATGAATCAAGAGTTAAAGCAGAATCCAGTTTCTAATATCGAATGGCTTGGTGCGCAGATGCGTGCAAAGACAGCAAATCTAGAACAGTGTACTCAAGACACTAATTTAAAGCCGATCACATGGGAAGATCGTTGCGGGGCATTCACTCACATTCAAACTGAACAAGCAAAATGTCTTGCGGCATTATTAGTTTGGGGCCATAAAGATAAACAGTCATATGATTATTTGATAGATAAGCTTTCAAACATCATGCTGGACCAGGTAAAGAAGGATCGCAAAAGCGACCCGAAAAACATTCCGTTGAAAGATCTTAGTTTGTTAATGGCGCGTATGGTTTTGGAGTTTGCATTAGATGAGAATCTGGAATCTAACTTTACTGCTAAAGGCCGGTTGTATTTTGCCGGTATTGGGGAAGGGCGTTTGTCATATGATGCTTACAGAATGTCGTGGATCAAGTACGAGAAGCAGATGCAACTTGCAATTTACAGCGCGCGCTGGGAGATCGAAACGGCGGTAGAGAAGTACCGCAAACGTTTAAAAAATTGATGAGAAAGTTTTTACAATCTGCCTATTTCGTTTAAACGTAAATAGATGTATATTTTCAATATACTGGTCGTACTATTAAGTAATATGACCAAGCTATTAAAGCTCACCTAATCGTGGGCTTTTTGCGTTTCTGGAGGTTATAAATATTAAACCCAGCATCTTAAGATTGATAATTAGCTAAAGCCTGTTTGATCAATCACGTTTGGACATCACGAAAGAATGTACAACCCATGCAGTTCATCGAGCATGGATGGGATATGCAGGAAAAACGAATAGATTGGGAGTGATGCCCCACCATAAATTTAGTTGAAAGCTGAACGTAAAATACTGTGCCCATCCAGTGGTTTTATAAGTAAGTGAGTAGCGGTAGGCCACAGTACTGTTAAAAAAGCTGTGGCGTTAAGTTTTCTGCATTCATGTTTATTCATAAAGAATGTAGAAAGTGTGGGAAGCCTAAAGGTCTATAACACTGTTATAAAAATCAATAACTTATATTTTGTTTGGTGTTGCAATTTTTTTAGAATAGACGCATTATTGAGCTAAATTAACCATAGAGATAATTTATGAAATTAGTTCGATTAGAGACAACCAGACAAGACAATGGTTCCTATGATTTACACTTTAATGAAGTTGGCATCACACCAACAGATTTAAATACTATTAATGAATCTGGAATTGATGTTGCAATAGGAAAAATTAGTGAAAATTCTTTCTACTATCATCATTTGGATAGAGATGACACCAGATATCTGATTTATCACAAGGGTCTTCTTAAAGGGCATGGTGTAAACGACATATCCAATTTAGAAAAAGCATTGGATGTTTATCTAAAAAATTGAATTAACTTAAAAAATATGTCCTGCGATTGGTGGGACTTTTTATATCTTTAGACTGATACTCACAATAATTTTTTTAGTTAGTTGTATAATGAATACTCATAAATAAATTATAAGGATTGATCATGCCATTTGATGACCTAATGACTGATATTGTTTCAGTTTATGATGAAGAAGGAAATTTAGTAAAAGAAAAAATAAAAGCAAGTGTACAAGGTGGAAAAGCAGTACATACTCTTAACGCTGATTTCAAGGTCGATATTGGTTACTTTGTTGAACGTAAATTGCCAAGCGGTATTATTGAAAAGTTTAAAGTACTTGAACCCAATTATTGCAGTAATTTTCACGGCATTCCTGCACACTATCAAATGACGGTTGTTAATGTAAAAGCAATTCCCGATCCATCTAAATCATCAACAATCAATACTATCCACGCTTCTGGTAATGCAAGGGTTTACCAGCATAGTACTGATAATTCTACCAATAGTTATTCAAGTTATGAATACAAAGAGGCAATTGGTAAGATTAAATCAGACATTCTTGATTTGGACTTAGATCCTGTAGATCAAGCTTTAACAACAAAAGCCGTAAGTAAATTAGCAGAAGAAGTTGAATCTGGCACACCCAACAAAGATAAAGTATCTGCTTATATATCCTTGTTGCCAGCAGCTGTATCTGGTTTAGAGTCGGTTATTAAGTTAGCCACAATGGTAGGTCTAAACTAATAGCAATTTTTTAAAACTCATCCTATTTTTTTTATAGCCCATCAATTGAATTGATGGGTTTTTTTATTCTCAGACGAGGTAATCACTATGAAGTTTATCGACTGCCAAGGCTGTGAAAAGCGGAGGCAATGGTTAAATGAGCGAGCAAAAGAATCAATCAGTTCAATCCATAGAGCAATTGCAGCTCTCTCAGGTACTTCAACAAAACAGCCAGATGATGAAGCTGATGCAGCAACAGAATCGTCAGGCACAGAAACAAATGACACAGGCAACGCTAAACCAAAACGCGCTGCTCGAAACAATCAACAAACTGATCCAAGCCAATCTTAATCAATCAACTCAGATTCAAGAGCTTCTTTGCTTATTGAGTGATGATGAGGATCGGGAGCAGTATCAATCTTTGGATGATTAACTATGGCAAGACCGTGCCGAGAGTTTGGTTGCCCGAATCTAGTGTCATCACAGCATCAAAAAGGATTCTGTGATGAGCACGCAGATAAGCGTAGTAACTGGAACAATAGACCACAGCGTAACGGATCAACTACTGCAAGAGGCTATGGCCATGACTGGCGTAAGCTGCGCTTGCAAGCCCTGCGCCGTGATGAGTTTCTATGTGTTAAGTGTGCTCAAGCTGGCTTGGTTGTTGAAGCTACCGATGTGGATCACATCATTCCAAAGCATGCAGGCGGCACTGATGAGCTAAGCAACCTGCAAAGCCTATGCTCGCCGTGTCATCACGAAAAAACAGCCAATGAAGACAGTAAAAAAATCGCACAAAAGTAGTGCAAAAATTTTTTACAAGGTAGGGGGAGGGTAAAAAGTTCAAGCTTTTTGCCTAAATGACCGCCCTCCAAGTCAAATTTTTACGCACGCGAAATTAAAAATTTAGTGGATTGACATTATGGGTGGAATAGCATCTGTTCCGGGACGCGGACGCAAGCCTAAGCCGCAGGAAACAAAACGCGCTAATGGCAATCCTGGTAAACGTCCCCTTAATAATCATGTTCCAGAGTTTTCAGAGGTGACAAATATTGATGTCCCCGATTACATGGAAAGTTTGGAATATGCACCGATGATCTGGAAATCAATTGTTCCAGAACTTCTCAAAAATAAGATTCTCAGAATCACTGATATGCACAATGTAGAAGGATTCTGTCTTGCATATGAAAACTGGCGTAAAGCTCAGAAAGAAGTAGCTTTGCACGGTATCGTTGTTGCCGGATCTCAAGGTGGACCGGTAAAGAATCCAGCTCTAACTGCGATGAATGAAGCTGTTCGGCAAATGGCGACGTTAGGTTCATTGCTTGGACTTGATCCTTCTTCTCGAGCACGTTTAACAGGCGGTGGCCAAAAGAAAAAAGGCAATTCATTTGCAGGAGTTTTAGATATGTGAGGATTTAAATGGCTAACAGCTACCCAAATGTTGACGCTGCCAACAAATGGGCGCGATCTGTTATCTCAGGAAAAGTCCCAGCATGTAAATGGGTTAAATTGGCGTGCGAAAGGCACATTAATGATTTAAAAAACTCAAAAAAACGAGATTATCCATACAAATTTGAGCCCAAATTAGCTGAAAAAAAGATACTTTTTGTTGAATTATTGCCACACACAAAAGGTGAATGGGCACTAAAACGACTCAAAATTAAGTTGGAAGATTGGCAGAAGTTCGGGCTTGCTGTCACGTTTGGTTGGGTGCGTAAAAAAGACGGTTATCGACGCTTCCGTGAAAGCTATTGGGAAGTGCCACGGAAAAACGGTAAGTCAGCAATTGCAGCTGGCGTTGCACTTAATATGTTTGCCAATGATGGAGAGTTCGGCTCAGAAGTTTATTCAGGTGCCACTACAGAAAAACAAGCATGGGAAGTCTTTAAGCCTGCGCGTTTGATGGTGAACAGATCACCAGATTTAATTGAAGCAGCTGGAATATTGGTAAATGCAGGTAGCTTAGAAATACCAACCGATGGCTCTTTGTTTGAACCGCTTATCGGTGATCCACCAGATGGCCAATCACCACATTGTGCAATCGTAGACGAATACCATGAACATCCTGATGCGAGACTGTATGACACGATGCAAACAGGAATGGGTGCGCGCCGTCAACCTCTGATTTTTACGATTACGACCGCAGGCTTCAACATTGAGGGCCCATGCTATGACTTGCGCATCCGTGTTCAAGAAATGCTTTTAGGCACGGTACCTGATGATGAGCTTTTTGGATGGATATGGACCATTGATGAGGGTGATGATTGGACTGATCCCAAAGTTTTAGTAAAAGCGAACCCAAATTATGATGTCTCGGTTTATGAGGACTATCTAATTTCACAGCAGCGTCGAGCAATTCAAAACGCTGCAAAGCAAAATGCATTTAAAACTAAGCATTTAAATGTTTGGGTTTCTGCAAAATCTGCATTTTTCAACATGGAACAGTGGAATAAATGCAAAGACACAAGTTTGAAAATTGAAGATTTCATAAATGATGCATGTTTGATCTGCGTCGACTTATCTTCAAAGATCGATATCGCAGCACGTATCAACCTGTTTTACAGGATCATCGACGGAAAAATTCATTATTACTCAATTGCACCGCGGTTCTATTTACCTTACGACACTGTCTATAACGGAGATGAGAAGCAGGTAATTGAGCGTTATCAGAAATGGCTTAACCAAGATCTTTTAACGGTTTGTGATGGATATGAAAACGATTTGAACGAAATTGCTGAGGATATTACTTCAGATGCTGAAAGTCTCAAGGTTCAAGAGGTTCCATACGATGAATGGGGTGGATTTCAAATATCTAAACAGATTGATGAAGCTGGTTATACCTCCATCAAGATCCCAAAAAATACCAAGACTTTTTCACCAGCGATGAAGGAAATGGAAGCGGCAATTGCTGCAGGACGATTTCACCATGATGGGCATCCAATACTGTCTTGGATGTTCGGCAATGTGATTTCAAAAACTGGAAAAAACGATACTGAGTTTCCGGACAAAGAAAAGTCCTTCAAAAAGATTGATGGTGCAGTTGCCTGCATGATGGGGGTTAGTCGAGTTTTGGCATTAACCAGTACGATTAAAGAAGAATCCTTATCTGATCATTTGGAGAAACACGGGGTTAGAAGATTGTAATGAATCTAAAATCAAAAATTGGGGAGTTACTTGGTTTCAAGTCAACTCCCCAAATCATTTCTAGCCCAGACGAATTGGCAAGAATTTTTGGAGCTGAATTTGTCACCGGCACCGGGCAACCAGTAACGCCGATCCGTGCAATGCAACTTGCTATTGTATTTTCATGTGTGCGGGTTTTATCTGAATCGATGGGCATGCTGCCTTGTCGATTGTATAAACAGACGGGCAATACGAAAGAAGCAGCAATAAATCATAAGCTTTATGACTTGTTAACTCTGGCTCCAAATGACTACATGACGCCTCAAGAGTTTTGGGAGCTTTTAATGGTCTGTCTCTGTTTGCGTGGAAATTTCTATGCTTACAAAGTGTATGCACTCGGTCAGGTTGTCGAGTTACTACCACTTGATCCAGCATCCGTTACGCCAAAACTCAATGACAATTGGGAAGTTGAGTATCAGGTCAATTTCAAAAATGGTGGTTTAAAGACACTCTCGCAGAATGAAATTTGGCATGTACGTCTGTTCACCTTAGATGGATTGAATGGCTTGAATCCTATCGCATTTGCGCGAAAGAGTATCTCGCTCGGCTTGGATACTGAAGAGCATGGCTCGAAGTTATTCAAAAATGGGGCCGTCACTTCTGGTGTTCTTGAAACCGATGAAAGTCTTTCGGATGTTGCTTTCAATCGTTTGAAAGATGAATTCACCGAAAACTACACGGGATTGGCCAACACATATAAACCAATGATTTTAGAGCAGGGCCTGAAATGGAAGCCGACTGCTTTGAATTTAGAAGACTCTCAATTTTTAGAAACTCGTGAATATCAAAAGGCTGAAATCTGCGGCTTGTTTCGTGTACCACCGCATCTTGTTGCTGCAATGGACAAAATGACTCTGAACAACATCGAGCATATGGGCATGTCATTTGTGAACTATTCGCTTGTGCCTTACATGACTCGAATCGAATCAAGAATCCGAGTAGGTCTTTTAAATGAAGAAGACCGAAAAACGCACTATGCCAAGTTTAATGCTGGGGCCTTACTGCGTGGCGACTTAAAAACTCGCTATGAAGCATATGGGAAAGGCATTCAATGGGGTTTCTTAAGCCCTAATGACTGCCGTGAGCTTGAGGACCTTAATCCACGTGATGGTGGAGACATTTATTTGACTCCAATGAATATGACAACAAAACCTGAGGAGAATGATGATGCAGATAAAGCGTCTTAATGTACCTTTTGAAATCAAATCTGTATCTGACACAGGCGAGTTTGAAGGATATGCATCTGTATTTGGAGTAGAAGACAGTTACGGTGATGTGGTAATGCCTGGTGCGTTCAAGCGCACATTAGAAGAGTGGTCTAAAAAGGGACGTTTACCTGTGATGCTCTGGCAACACAAATCTGATGAACCTCTAGGTCCCTACACCGAGATGAAAGAAGACGAAAAAGGCCTCTTTGTAAGAGGCCGTTTTCTTATTGAAGATGACCCTTTGGCCCGCCGTGCTCATGCACATCTAAAAGCAAAATCCATTGGTGGAATGTCAATTGGTTTCATCCTGCGTGATTACGAATATGACAAACAACTGGGTGTTTACAAATTAACAGACATTGATTTGTGGGAAGTATCGATTGTGACATTTCCCGCAAATGATGAGGCGCGAGTTTCAGAAGTGAAATCAGCGTTAGATCGAGGGGAAATCCCTTCTGAAATTGAAGTTGAACGGGCCTTAAGAGAGGCTGGTTTTTCTCTCCCTCAAGCCAAAGCCTTTATGGCGAAAGGCTACGGTGCAATTAGTTCTCAAAGAAATACTGAGCAGACTAATGACGCGCTTCAATCCTTTAAAGACCTAAAATCCATTTTTACAGAAGGTGCATGACAATGCCTATTGAAAAGAAAGACATCGAAGAAGTTGCAGCAGACCTCAAGGGGACTTTTGAAGACTTCAAAAAGAAAAATGACAAAGAGCTTGAAGGCATTAAGGCCGAAAAAAGTAAATTGTCTGGTGAGGTAGACAAACTCAACGAAAAATTGGGTGAACTTGATAAGCTCAAAACTGAGCTTGAAAAGGAGCTTAAGCAAGCTAAACGACCAGGTGCAACCAGTGGCAAAGATATCGATGAACACAAAGCTGCCTACTCTCAGTTTATTCGCAAGGGTGTAGACGAAGGGTTAGCCGAGTTACAACAAAAGGCTGTTCAGGTAGGTGTCGATGCTGATGGTGGTTTTGCAGCACCTGAAGAGCTCGACAAAAATATCATTCAGCTCTTACACGATGAAAGTCCAATGCGCGAAGAGTGTGGATCTATCATCATCAGTGCAAATGGCTATAAAAAGTTGGTCAATTTAGGTGGAGCCAGCTCGGGTTGGGTTGGTGAAACAGATGATCGACCTGAAACCAATTCACCAAAGCTTGCAGAAATTATTGCAACCATGGGCGAAATTTATGCCAAGCCAAAATCAACACAGACGGCTTTGGATGATGTGTTCTTCAATGTTGAAAACTGGCTTGCAGAAGAAGTTGCTCGAGAATTTTCAGAACAGGAAGGCAATGCGTTCTTGCTCGGTAATGGTGTGAAAAAGCCAAAAGGTATCTTGGCACACAACTTAGCCACTACTGATGATAAAACACGCCAATTCGGAACACTTCAGCAATTTTTGTCTGGACAGGCTGGTAATTTTGATGCAGATGACATTCTTGATTTGATTTATGGATTGAAAAAAGGCTACCGCCGTGGTGCTAAATTCATGATGAATGGTCTAACGGTAGCCAAAGTGCGTAAATTCAAAGATTCTGAAGGTAACTACTTGTGGCAACCAGGTCTTCAAGAAGATGAACCATCACGCTTATTGGGTTATGGAATCGCTGAAAATGAAGACATGCCAGATGTCGCTGCAGATGCAAATGCAGTTATGTTCGGAAACTTCAAGCGTGGTTATGCAGTTGTAGACCGTATGGGTGTTCGTACTTTACGCGATCCGTATTCTGCGAAGCCTTACATCGAGTTTTACACAACTAAGCGTGTGGGTGGCTTGCTAACTGATAGCAATGCAATCAAGGTGCTAACGCTTAAAGCCGCTTAACCAATACAAAAGCCCTGATAATCTCGGGGCTTTTTTAATGGAAGGATTGATTCTCATGCCACCAATTATTTACGTGAATGAAACATTCAAAATTGCGATAGAAAACGGCAACAAGGTGATAGAAATTGAACCGGGCGAACATGATGTTGATGATCGTATTGCCGTAGTTGCTGTTGATATCTTAGGCGTAGCAACGCACAAAGAAATTAAATCTGAAAACATTGACCCTCTAATCAATTCGCAACAGCCTGAGCCTGAGCCTGAGCCTGAGCCTGAGCAAAAAACTGTATCTAAGCGTAAGGTGAAAGCTAATGCCAATACTGACACTCAGCCAAGTCAAAGCCCGATTGAAAATTGATGCAGATGATGAGGACGATGATCTTCAATTATTGATCGATGCTGCATTATCAACTTTTGAAGAAGTGACAAATCGAAAATTATTTGAACTTGGTGCTTCAATACCGGATGAAGTTGTAAATGGTATCCATGCATCGCCGTCAATTGTTCAAGGTGCTCTCACACTGATTGGCTACTGGCATGAAAATCCGGAAGCCACTGGAAATATGGAGAAGTTGCCGAAATCTACATTGTGGGCATGGAATCGGCATCGATTTTTGAATGTGGGGTGATGCATGGAGTTCGGAAAGTTAAAACATCGCATCACTGTTCAGAAGTATGTTGAAACGCAGGATGATAGTAATCCTGAATATCTTATAAGAGGTTGGATTGATCACTGTACTTTATGGTCAGACGTTCAGGATCTATCAACACGGGATAGCATACAAGCACAATCCATCGGCTCATCACTTCAAGCACGTGCAGTAGTTCGTTTTAGTAGTATTTCGGCAACGATTACCAGCGATATGCGCATCATCTTTGCGGGAGTTTATTACCAAATCAATGGCATGCCAAAGCGAGATTTGTTTAATCGCAAGACGTATATCACCATTGAACTCAGTGAGGGTTTAAAGGAATGGAATCAATAGCACATTTGAGTGGGGTTGATGATGTTGCTGAAAAGCTTGAACGTCTGGCCAGTCCCAAGATAGCAAAAAGGCTGGCATCTAAAGCAGCAAGAAAGGCAATGAATATTGTCAAAAAGGCTGCTGTCAGCAATTCCAGATTGATTGATGATCCAGAAACTTCTGAACAGATTTCTAAAAATATTATGGTTCGCGCAGGTCGAGTCAGAAATTCAAGTGAAATTGTGATGAAGGTAGGTGTCCGTGGCGGTGCAAGACATTATGTTTCTTCAAAAGAAAATGTCAGAGCGGGGAGAGCTGGAAAAAGTTACAAGACACTCGGCAGCAAGGATAATCCAGGTGGCGATACTTGGTACTGGTGGTTTGTAGAACTCGGTACTGATCATTCAAGAGCAATTCCGTTCTTACGCCCAGCGATGAATAACAATATTGAATCTGTAACTGATACATTCACGAGTGTTTTCAAAGCAGGCATTGAAGAGGAGTTAAATAAAGTCTGATGATTCCAATTCGAACTATTCTGAACAGCGCATCGAGTGTAACTGCTCTGCTAAAGTCGGGTGATGGTGTTCTGCGCGTCTACAGAGATCAAGCCAGTGAAGGTGTTAAGTTGCCTTATGTGGTCTGGACCATCGTTTCAGGCTATGCAATTGATAATGTAGATGTACCTGCAGTGGATGACAGCATTGAAGTTCAGATTGATGTGTATGCCCAATCAGAGCAGGAAAGAGACACTGTTTTTAAAGCTGTGCGGAACGTACTCAAGCATCACTCGATTATCCAAAACTTTCCGAATATCGGTTCAATCATACCAGGTGTATACAGAGGTACTTTTACTTGTAGCTGGTTGATTGAAGCTTAAAAAACCCAATTAATGGCGCCTTGTGCGCCTTTTTTATTGCCAAAAAAAATGAGGAGCAAGCTCATGGCGCGTATTAAAGTTCAAAAAACTCAGCTGTATTATTTTGATGGTACTAATATTGTTCCTGTTATTTGTGCGAAGACAATCGATCTTGGTCAAGACAGTGAAGAAGATATTGAAGTGACTTGCCTTGATCAAGAAGAAGGCGACACTGAAGCAGGTATGGTTACACCAGGTGAAGGTTCATTGGCTGTAGATTTTGATGATGAAAATTCTTCACATCTTGAAATTCTTGAACTCTCAAAAACGGTACCAAAAAAAACAGTTCATTGGTACCTTGGTTCATCTCACAGTGCAGCCCCGCCTACAGTAACAAGTGGAACAGTTACATTACCGACAACCCGTACTTGGTGGGAATTTGACGGCTATCTCAAACGTGCAGCTCCAACATTTGAAAAGGGCCAGCATGTAGGTTACTCATTCCCACTGAAACGTCGTTCTTCAGTGCAAGAAACCATCCGTACGATTACTCCTTAAGGTGACATATGAAAAATATTAAGGATCTTAAGCGTGTAACTAAAATTGGTGCTGCCATTCGCCGTGAGTTGATCTGGCAGCAGGCTGCAAATGAAGATAATTTAGATTTTCTTCGTGAAACTTCGGGCGATCCTGATGTTCAAATCGGTGATGTTGTTGATATCAAGGCTGAGGTTTATATCAAAAAACTCAGCTTTAAGGCAGCACGAGACGCTTCAAAATCATTTCATTGGAAAATTAATGAGAAAGATATTGAGGCATCCGAGCTCAAATCAGTTGATGCGGATCGACTGCAAGCCTCACATTTATGCGGAACCATCTGTGTAGATAGTGCCGGGACGCCGTTTTTTGATAATCTCGAAGCTGTTTATGACTCTGAGCCAAGTTTTATTAATGCTCTGTATAAATTGGCTGATGAGATTAACAACTTTATGGGAAAGTCTCAGAAGAAGAGCTCGAGCGATATGAACTCCTCTTCGAGCTCGTTACCTGTGGAATCGGCGGAAGAACACTTGAAGAAGCCGAACGAAACCTAAGTCATAAAGAGCTTATGCTGTGGAGAGCATATCGGGAAAAGCGAGGCTCTCTTTTTATTGGTCGAAGGATAGAACAGGCTATTGGTGGATTGATGGCCTTCTATCACAACGGAAAAGTTA
>NZ_JVOR01000086.1:0-63189 GCF_001054715.1 Acinetobacter sp. 243_ASPC
TTTTGGTTGCCGTTGGAATTTTGATAAGTGCCATATCCGCCAGTTCCGAAATACTGGCATCGGGACGCGTTGAAGCAGCAAGCAAGATTCTACGGCGTGAATTGTCTAAACCATATTTTTTTAATGAATTGTCGATCTTATTGATATAAAGCGCGTGAACTTGTGAAATGAGATAGTACGGAAACTCTTCTAAATCAAATTCATCATGAACAGGAAAATATTTGGCATATTTATTGGTCATATAAGTCAAGCTTCTTAAAAGTGAATGGATTTAAATTAGCATATATTTTAGCTTAAGCATTCAAATTATTTTATTTTTAAAGTAAATTTTTTATTAAAATCATGTTTTTAATTACATAAAAGCAATCCGATATAGTTAATAAGTGTCATAATTTTTTTAAATCAAAATGTATAAAGTTTTTGTAAATGGACCACTCTAGATGAGCAGTCCTGTTTCAATGTTCTAGCCTAATGACGACTTGCATTCATTTTTCGAACCATCGCATCAAAAAATTTGTTGGCAAATCCACTTTCCCGAATCAGCATGGCCGTCAGATCTGTACATTTTTGTTTAACATCATGATTTAAAAGCATGTCTTCTCCTGCCATCGCATCTGCCTGACACTGTACTTCGGCAGCACGCTGTACGGTCCAAAGTAAAAAGAAGGCTTTTTCGATACTGCTCTCGCCCACAGCAATGCCGTGATTACGCAGAACTAAAATATGATGGTCTGCCAAGCTTGCAATCATGCGTGATTTTTCATCTTCAAACAGCGTGATTCCCTCAAAAGTATGATATCCAACTCGACCATAGAGCTGTGCGCCATAGAAACTATCATGTTTGAAGCCGTGCTTTTTTTGCACCACGGCGCTGATGGGTGTGGTATGAGTATGAATCATACAGCGGATATCATCTCTTGCACCATGCACTGCACTGTGTAACGCAAAACCAGCCGGATTGGCATCATACTCAGATTGTTCAACTTTGTTTCCATCCAAATCTACTTTAAGTAGGTTTTCAGGCGTGATTTCAGTGTAATTTAAACCAAACGGATTCACCAAATAGTGGTGTTCCTTGCCAGGTAATCGCGCAGAAATGTGGTTGAAAATCGTTTCTGTCCAGCCAAAATGATCAACCAAATGGTAGCACTGTGTCAGTTTGGTTCGAAGCGCCCATTCTTCTTGTGAGCACTGTGGTGGGGCAATTGCACTGTTCATTCTGATATCCTGTTTTAAATTTTTCGAGACTGTTCACTGAGATATTGGGTCAGATCGCAAATATGTCGGGTCATTGGCATTGGACAATCGTAGTGTTCTGCTAACTCAATCACGGCATCTGCTATGCCTTTTAGTTCGAGTGGCTGTTTTTTTTGATAGTCATACCACATGGATGTACGGGTATCGCCCATTTCAGAGCCCAGCTTTAAAAAGGTATCTGGGTCGATCGAGACGCGTGCGCCATAGCTTGCTGCCACCTGACGGACTTCACGCGTGATTTCTCGGGTGATGCTCTGTAGGTAAGGATGTGAGTAAATATCTTTAAGCGTTGCACCGGTAATCACAGACATTGGATTTGAACTTAAGTTGGCGATGACTTTGGTCCAGATTTGATCGCGAATGGTTTCTGAAATACGCACCTCAATGCCACTGTCTGTAAAAATATTCTGCAACGCGGTAATACGAGGTGTGACTTGATGAGAAGGCTCACCCAAAATAAGCAGATACGGATTTTTTGATTCAACCCGACCATGACTTTTTAAGGTGGCTGTAATAAATACTACAGCACCGATCAAATGAGATAATGGAAAATGCTGTATTAGGCGTTGATCGGCATCGAGGCATTTAATTGGCTTGATTTGGTCTTGTGTCGTGTTTTGATAGAAATACCAAAATGGAATTCCATTGATGAGCGGAATCACCAAAGTTTGTTCATGCAAAATAGACTGAATATCTTCATACACATGAATTAAGGCATCGGATTTGGTGGCAATAAAAATCACGTCTTGTGGTTCAAGCGCAGATGCATGACTCACCACACGATCAGGAATAATGTGGTGTTCACCAGTGAGATCTTGCAGATAAATTCCCTGCTCAGACAGTACCTGATAATTTTCTCCTCGTGCAATTATCGAAACCGATGTGCATCCTGCAAGTTTTAATCTGGCTGCCATGGTACATCCGATTGCACCAGCACCCAGAATGGTAATTTTAGCTGACTGATTCATACGTGCCCTCTTTTTAAATAGCCAATACATCTTGGTGTTTACTGTTGATTCCAAGATAACTTTCTATAATTCTAGGATCTTCGACCAGATCTGAACCCCGACCTTCTATAGCTAACTCGCCCATTTCAAGCACATAGGCGTAGTCGGCGAGCTTAAGTGCTGCGCGTGCATTTTGTTCAACCAGTAAAATCGAAACCCCTTGAGTCCGGAGTTGATCAATGATCTTAAAAATTTCACGGGTAATCAGCGGTGCTAGCCCTAAACTTGGTTCATCTAGCATCAATAGTTTAGGTTTTGCCATGAGTGCTCGGCCCACTGCCAGCATTTGGCGCTCTCCACCAGAAAGCGTACCAGCCTCTTGTTTACGGCGCTCATGTAAGCGTGGAAATAACCCATAGACTTCATCTAAAGTCTGTTTGAGTGTCCGGTCTCCGTGTTTATAACGCTGGAAACCACCAAGCATTAAATTATCTTCAATCGACATCGACGCAAATAACTCACGTTTTTCAGGTACCAACCCTAATCCACGCACCACCATGCGTTCAATTTCAGGGCATTGTCCTATTTCACCATCGAACTCAATATCTCCTTTCGAGCCCAGAACCCCCATAATCGCAGATAGCAATGTGGTTTTTCCGGCGCCGTTTGGACCAACCACTGAAACAATCTGCCCCTGATTCACCCGCATATTAAAATTGGTCAGTGCATCGACCTTACCATAAGCGACACTTAAATTTTTCACTTCCAGTAAAGCGTTGCCGGATGTATTGTTGTGGATGTCTTTCATGCAGCACCTCCCAAATAAGCCTCAAGCACCGCTTGATCATTTTGAATATCGTGAGGTAAGCCCTCGGCAATTTTCTGTCCAAACTCCATCACCACCACTCGATCGACCAGATTCATCACAAAATCCATATCATGCTCAACCAGTAAAATCGCCATACCTTCCGATTTAAGCTTAATAAGAAGCTCGGCTAATGCCTGTTTTTCTTTCAAACGTAAGCCTGCTGCTGGCTCATCGAGAAGCAATAAACACGGATGAGCACACAAGGCGCGTGCAATTTCTAAAATACGTTGTTGCCCCAAAGCCAATGCACCCGCTTCGGTATATAGGTATTCACCTAAACCTACTCGCTCAAGCTGTTGCTTGGCTTCATTTAACAAAATATTTTCTTCTTCACGATCTAGACGAAACATGGAAGCAAAAACACCTCGTTGCCCACGTAAATGCGCACCAATCACTACATTTTCGAGCACTGTCATTTCTGGCAAAATCTTTACGTGCTGAAAAGTTCGGCTTAAACCTAATTTGGCAATTTCACGAGATGGAATTCCATTGATACGCTGTCCAAGAAATATTACATCACCACTGGTCGGCGTATCGACACCTGACAACTGATTAAACATAGTGCTTTTTCCAGCACCATTTGGTCCAATTAAGGCCAAAATCTCTCCCGCACGAATATTCAGATTCATTTGGTTATTGGCAATCAATCCACCAAATGCCTTTGTGACATCTAAAGCCTGCAAGATTTCGGTACCATGCGCAGGCAGTGTCGGTTTTGCCAAGGTATGAGATGTTGGAGTTAACGACAAATGTGAACCTTTTAACTGATAACGGGTAGGTAAAAGTTTCAGAAGTAGTGACCACAATCCCGCCGGTGATTTTTGCATTAGCACCACAATCATGAGGCCAAACACAATGGTTTCATAATTACCTTCACCACCAAATATCATGGGTAATACATCTTGCAACCATTGACGCATCATAGTGAAAATACCCGCACCCACCACTGCGCCCCAAATACTACCTACCCCACCAAGTAACGCCATAAAGAGGTAATCAATTCCCATCTGAAGACCAAATGGCGTCGGATTAATAAAGGATTGGTTGTGCGCGTAAAGCCAGCCTGCGATCGATGCAAATACCGATGACGTTACAAATACGATCATTTTCGAGCGAAAAGTATTGACTCCCATCGACTCTGCCATGATTTGTCCACCTTTTAGCGCACGGATCGCACGACCTTCTCGGGAGTTAAGCAAATTTCGAGTCAGAATCATGGCGATCAATAAGATGAGCCAGATCAGATAAAACATCTTGTTGTTGGTATCTAAGGCATATCCAGCGATTTCAATACTAGGAATATTGGCAATGCCTGAATGCCCGCCCAATGTTGGAATGGTTGAAAAGAAGTAGTACAGCGAAATACCCCAAGCAATTGTACCCAGTGGCAAATAATGACCCGAAAGTTTAAGCGTGAGCCCGCCAACCAAAAGTGCAGAAAAGATGGTGATGATCAATCCAAGGAATAACCCCACCCATGGCCCACCGCCTGTCCATGCCAGAAATGTTGGCAATTGTTGGGTTACGCTCAGATAAGCTGTGGTATAAGCCCCGATTCCGACCAATGCAGCCTGCCCAAAGCTGGTCATTCCGCCCACACCTGTGAGTAAAACCAACCCCAGCACCACCAAAGCATTCATACCAATATAGTTAAGTAGCGTCACTTGATAAGTGGGTAACAGCAGTGGACTTAGTGCAACCAGCAACACTACAACCGCCAAGATAGCATTTGATTTCATTCGCTTTCCTCCTCTATTTGACGAGAAGTTAATGATTTCCATAACAAAAATGGAATAATCAGGGTAAAGACAATAATTTCCTTATAGTCACTGGCCCAAAACATAGCAAAAGCTTCAATAATCCCCACTGCGACTGCACCAAGTGCGGCCACTGGAAAGCTCACCAAACCACCAATAATTGCGCCTACAAAGCCTTTTAAGCTGATTACGAAACCAGAGTCGTAATATAAGGTTGTGATGGGTGCAATCAAAATACCCGAAAGTGCACCAATAAATGCAGCCAGACTAAAGGTCAGTTTTCCCGCAAAAACAGGAGAAATTCCCATTAATTGTGCCCCCATTCGGTTGACAGCAGTTGCATGTAAAGCTTTGCCATATAATGTTTTTTCGAAGAAATACCACAGTGCAATAATCATGATGAGGAAAGCTGCTACAATAAACAGGGTCTGACTATTAACTGTTAAAGCGCCCACTTCAAAAATTGCTTCACTAAAGGGTTTGGTTTGTGCGCCATCTGGCCCAAAAATAAGTAACCCGACACCGACCATTGCCACATGTACCGCAATTGAGACAATCAGTAGCACCAAAGGCTTTGCTGCTACCAATGGCTGAAAAAAAGTTCGATACATTTGCGGACCGAGCGGTGTGATCACGGCTAATGCAAAAATTATTTGTAAGCCGAGCGGCATATTCATCAGCGGTAAGGTATACATCGCAATAACCAACGCTGCGATATAGATCGCCCACACAATCGCTGCCTGAATGTTAAATTTGGTTTGATGTTTAAAATATGCGTACAGGTCTAAAATAATATTGGTGAAGTAAAAAGCCACCAGTAACCAGACCACCACACTGGGTGTTCCTGCCTGAATGGCAGCTAAGGTCAGCGCACCATAGACAGTGAATTCGCCCAAAGGAATGAGCAAGATGCGTGTCACGGTAAATACAAGCAGAATACATAACGCCAATAAGGCATAAATTGCCCCACTGGTAATGCCATCTTGCCCTAAAATCAAAGCAATATTCATATCCATAATGGTCTATCCTTACTATGTAGGTCGTGATCACCTCACAGGAAAATTGATGACTTTCCTGACATAGCAATTTTTTGATTTTTTCTGAATAGGATTACTATTTAAGTAGTTTCCATTGACCGTTTTTCACCGTAATCATTACGCGTCCGCGTTGATCAAAACCACTATGATCCATAGCTGTCATAGTGTAGACCCCTTGCGTGGCAGGCAATTCCTTGGTTTGTTCCAATGCAGTTCTTAAGGCTTGACGAAATTGTGCTGTTCCTGGCTTCGCTTGCTTAAGTGCAATCGGTACGGCTTTATTGAGTAATAGTCCAGCATCATAAACATTTGCACCAAAGGTGGCTGGAACTACGCCATATAATGCTTTGTAATCGTTAATATATTTCTGTGCAATTTGTTTAGATGGATGATTATTTGGTACTTCATTAATCACCAGCATCAGACTTGCTGCTAGAATGGTATTTTCTACCTTCTTGCCCCCAAGCTTTAAAAACTGATCTAAAGCTGCACCATGTGTCTGATACACTTGCCCGCGGTACCCTCGATCATATAACGCCACTTGTGGCGTAACTGCCGAACTTCCTGGCGCAGCGATTAAAATGGCTTGAGGCTTTTTCGCAACAAGTTTAAGTGCTTGTCCGGTGAGTGATGTATCCTGACGCTGAAAAGATTCTTTTACTGTCACACTAATGCCATTTTTGGCTGCCAATGTACTTATCACACGGCTCCAGTTTTCACCGTATGGGTCGGCTGTGCCAATAAATCCAAGGGTTTTAATTTTTCGTTTGACCATATCTTGCACCAAAGCCTGTGCAATCAAATCATCATTTTGCGTGGTTTTAAACACCCATTTACGCTGTGCATCCATTGGAACCACAACACCTGATGTACCCACAGGTGCCAAAAGTGGAACCCCTGCTTTGGCAATAATTCCCAAAGCTGCCATTGCATTTGGAGAACCTGACGGCCCAATAATGGCATCGACATTATTCTCCTTAATCAGTTTATTCATTGCTTTGACAGTCGCTGTGGGATCACTGCCATCATCGAGTGAGATGTAGCGAACATTTTCCGTGCCAATTTTTTTGGGTAACAGTGCAATCGTATTACGCTGTGGAATACCCACTATGGCAACGGGGCCACTTGATGATGTCACAACACCTACGGTTATGTCGGCATGTACCATCGGTACAGCTACACTTATGACTGCCGTGAAGCTCATAATTTTGGTTAACTTCATTTCAAACCTTCTCCTCATCAGTTTGACCCTAGATATTCAAAATTAGTTGAAATATCTAAGATATTACATTTATTAATTAAGCAGCTTTCATGCCACTTTTAACCAAAAAATTAAATTTATTATTTAATATTTATCATATACTTAAAATATCATAAATTTTCAAAAACAGCATACCAATAAAGTATATTTTTCAACTATTTTTATGCACTAAATTATTACACTTTTATTGTAAAAAGCACCATTTTAATGACTATTTTTTCATCAAAAAACCGCATCATCTTGTTGTTCTTTAGCAAGAAAAATTAAAATCTCCTCTTCTGATTAACTATTCATTTGTTTGAAAGGATCAACCAATAATGATTAATTTATCATCATAAAAAAACGCAAATGATAAATTCGTCATTTGCGTTGCTGCTTAAATGTAACCCGACATGTAGTTGCTGATTTAAAATTGATAACTATAAGTTGCGATGAAGCGTGTTTCGTTATAGTCGGTGCCTCTTGAGTAGGCCGTACCGTATTTTAAATCTGTGCGAATATGCATCACCTCCAGCCCAATCCCCTTAAATTGCCCAGTGGGTACAATATATTTTAGTGAAATACTTTTTTCTGTCTCCTTGTTATCTTTGAAACCTTCTTGAGTAATATCGCTACCGTGTAAATAGCGTAATGTACTTTTTAAACCCGGCATGCCAAGCTCTGCAAAGTCATAACGATATAAGACATGCCACGTGAGTTCATTGGGTTTGACAAAGCCTAGGTTTGACCATGCGTGTAGATATGGCTGAGGTACATAGCCTGCTAGCGTTGGAAATGTTGAAGCACCGTCATTTTTACGGACGCCGCTCATTAGCGTATGATTTCCATCCTGAAGCGTTGTCATTACTCCATAAGCCTGATTATCTATTGTTCCATATAGGGCTTGACCATCTTCAGTGTTATGAAAGTAACGAGCATCCACCTTAATCTTGGTTGAACCAACGTGAGTAGAATAGGCAAAGTTTAGATATTGTTGACGGTAGATATCTTCAAGTTGTCCCCACCAATACGATGCAGTCCAATGTGTATTGAACATATAATCTAAACCAATAAGATTTAATCCATCACTCTCGTAACGCAGTGCATTCGGTCTAAACAAGCTCAACTTGCGAAAATGATCATCATTTCTGGCATTAATTCGAGTAACACGGCCAGCTGTAATTTTAAGCTTTTCAAGTTCTGAACTTTCGAGCATTGCACCTGAATATGTAGTTAAGAGCTGTCTTGAATCATCGATATACACAATAGGGTTCTTTAGAAGTAATTCGCCTATTTTTAGTTCAGTTTTATTGTATTTCAGTTTAAGCGTTGCGCCAAACTTTGCATAATCTCGATCTTGTCGACCTGTATCCAGATCATAAGGAATGATTGTATCGGCACGTGATACATTATGGTTATTCAAACGTAGTGCGTATTGTGCACTTGCATCGACGCCCAATTGAATTGGTGTATTTGTATAACCAGACTCATAACGCCCCATAAATGCTTGTGACCAACTACCAATATTTGTAGTTTCGACATCCTTAAACTCACGCTCTATATAAAAGTTACGCAGATCAACTGAAAGTTTTTGATCTTTAAAAAAATCTGCATAGGCAACACTTAAAGAGCATGTGCTTATAAAAAACATGCTCACACATCTAAAATTAAAATATTGATTCACTTAACACCCCAATAAAAAGGAACTATTTTTGTATAAAAAATATCCTTTTTATTGATTGAAAAGTCAATTTTTTAGATGCACCATTAAAGTCCAAAATTTAACTTAAATTTTTTTTAAATTCAACATTTTCACCATCTTGATTCACTTTCAGCGACCAAAAAAGAAATGATCATTTAAAACCTGTAAAAAACTGAATTTTCAACTAATTTACGGCTAACAAATCATGTTTTAGACATTTCTTGTTTCAAACAAGTTATTAATTTATTAGTAATGCACTATTTTGATAATTGATTTTTTAAATAATTTTAATTTTTAATCTTATTAATTTAAATTACATTATAAAAAAGTTAGATTTTATAAATTTTTAAAAGATTACAGACAAAAAAAATATAGAATTGATTCAATCAATCTATATAGTTGCTTTAATAAAATTTTAAAGTTTGGCATTCAATATTTAAGTAAGAATGCCAAAAATGATACTTCAATGAATTCCTGCTAAATCTCGCAATATATTCATAAATATCTCACGATCTTGCTGGCTATATTTTTTAAAGATTTCTTCTTGATGGCTATCGGCAATTTTAAACAAATAGTGTGCTGTTTGTTTACCTTTTTCAGTTAACTCTAAAAAATCAGAATTATTTTTAATTAATCCATCAGCCGCTAAAATAGCGATAGCTTGTTCAACTTCCTGCATAGGCATTGCAATATCGCGGGGTAAATCATGCTTACTAGCAGCAGTGCCACTTGCCAAAACCAACAATAAACGGGCTTCACTGGTTCTATAACCAGATGCTAGCTGTTTTGGTAGATAATCGGCTTGATAACTTTTAAAAGCACGACTCATCAAATAACAGGCATTACTATAGAGTTGTCCTTGCTGGGCAGCATTTAGATCGGTTGTCGAGATACTCTCTTTAAGTTGCAAACTCGGATGTGGTATCACACTAGAGTATGCACCTTGATGATAAAGCAATGGACTGCGCCCTTCATCTTGAAAGTTGACAACTTTTCCAACAATAATCCAGTGATCACCACCTTCAATAATTGCATGGCGCTCACACTCAAAAACGGCTGAGCATTGTTCCAAAATAGGTGCTAAACCCTGACCGAGTTTATAGTTTGTTTCCGCAAATTTATCGATATTACGACGCGAAAACTTATTTGAAAGTTCAATTTGCGAGCCAGACAGAATATTCACGGCAAAATGAGAGGACTGCTCAAATACAGTAAAGCTTGATGACTTTTTATCGATACTCCATAAAATGAGCGGTGGATCCAAGGATACCGAATTAAAACTGTTTGCAGTGACCCCTACTTTCTCACCTTGCTCATTTTGCGCCGTCATAATGGTCACGCCTGTTGCAAAGTTGCCAAGCGCACGTCTGAATTGTAACGGATCGATCTGAATCTCTTTTAATGTATGATGTGTGTTCATCAGGCACTCCTTGATTGTTTTTTATTTTTTAAATCTCATCTGATCTAGATATCCAAGACCAGTCGGGCCGATTTGGCGCGCGAGCAACACACCAGAATCTGCTCGTTATCGGCTTTTTCTTCATCGGTAAAATATACATCCCGATGATCTGGCTCACCCTCAAGCACATCACACATACACGTTCCGCATACACCTTGTTCACAAGACATTTCAATACAAATTCCTTCACGCGCCAAGGCAGACAAAATGGTTTCTTCTGCATGCACGCGAATGGTTTTACCGGAGCGCTTGGCGACCACATCAAAAGCATCGCCGCTCAGATCAGCTTCAACCTGAAAATATTCTTTGTGAACCTGCTGATCTGGAAGCTTATGAGCTTTGGCTAAATTAATTACCCAGTCCATGAATCCATTTGGGCCACAGGTATAAATATGTGTATCTTCCAGAAGATGCTGCATAAATTGTTCAAAAAATTCCCGGTGATTTGCACCCTGATCTTTAAAATGAAAGGTGGTGTAGCTGGCCAGTGGTCCGTGTTTAAGCTCATCCACAAATGCGCTACTTTGTTCACTTTTAGCACAGTAATGCAGCTCAAATGATGCATTTTCTTGGTGTAACGCATACGCCATCGCAATTAACGGCGTAATACCGATTCCACCCCCAACCAAGATGCTGTGGCGTGCTTTGTGCAATGGAAATAAATTTTTAGGTTGACTGACCTTTAACTGCATGCCAATTTGAATCTCGTCATATGCTGAACGCGATCCACCACGTGAGTCGGGATCATTTAAAATACCTAGTCGAAAAATCCCTTCTTGCTGTGGGTTTTGACATAAAGAATACTGACGAATCAGACCATTTGGCAGATGTAAATCGACATGCGCACCCGCCTCTACACGAGGTAAGCAAATACCCTTTTGTGCTGATTCAAGTTCAAGCACGACTACATTTTCACCTTGAATCTGACGATTTTTTACAATTACATCATAAAGTTCAGTCATTGCTGCCTCACTGATTATGTTGATGTTTTATGCGGTTTAGCGCATGAACAAGCCACCATTAATGTCCCAAGTGGCACCCGTTACAAAACCAGCATTTGGACTGGCCAAAAGCGCGCATGTTTGAGCAATAAACTCCATATTGCCTAAAGCCTTGACTGGAATATTGTCGATAAATTGATTTATTTTCGCTGTTGGAACCACGCTATGAACCATTGGGGACTCTAACGGACCGGGTGCAATCGCGTTTACCGTCACACCCGAGGCTGCAAACTCTTTGGCAAAAATCTTGCTTAAAGTCACAATTGCGCCTTTAGATGCGGCATAGTGAGCACCTGTTGCGGTTCCTCCATTTTGACCTGCAAGAGACGCAATATTAACGATTCGACCAAAGCCTTTATTGGCCATATACTTGCCAATCAACTGACATGCCTGAAAGGTTCCTCGTTGATTGACTTGTGTAATCTGGTCAAAATCATCTGCGGTGATTTCAAGCACAGGCGTTGCCTTGGTCATGGTGGCATTGTTGATCAGTACGTCTAAGCCATTAAATTGTTGATCAATCCATGTAATAGCCGCTTTAAAATCCTGCTCTTTTGAAATATCTAGCTTGAGCGGATACAGATTTTGAGCATAAGCGCTTAAACTTACGGCCTGCTGTGCTTTTTCCAACGTACTGGCAGATAAAATGACCTGATGCCCCAACTGCGCAAAATGCTCTGCAATTACATAACCAAGCCCTGAGGATGCTCCGGTCACTAATACAACTTGCTGCATATCCAGATCTCCTACAAGATGTAACTAATACCTGAGAGCGTATCGGTTGAGTTGACCAGATTGACGATCTTTCGCTGAATTTTAAGATGGCCTTCGTTTTGGCGTACCAAGTGATAGGTAATATCGGCGGTGTAGTGCTTTAAAGCTTCTTTACGAAATTCACGCAGGTTTTGTGCGCAGCGCAATACAATTTGATTGTCTTTATCTTCAATCACTCGCACCCTTGAAATACTACGCACGGTATTGGCTTTCGGAGACGTCGAAATCGCTTCGCCATTTTCAAGCCGCTCGACCCGGAGCTTACGCATATGATGATCGTCATAAGCATAGTTCAGATGATTTTCGTAGTCGGTGAGTTTCGGATCGATAGGAATAATATAGGTTCCTTTTTCTTCCCAAAGCGATAACCAGTCACGGTATTCGGCGTGATCAAGCATATCGGCTTCTGCCCAGATAAAAGCGGTCACTTCATTCAGTACATTTAAATTTATATTCATGCTGCTCTCCTTTACGCCGTCATCATCTTTTTCCATTGCTGATACGCAGCACGCATGCCGGTTTCTGCACTGACATCACTTTTTAAACCATCTTCAGTGGCTACTTCTTCTGGTAAACCACGATTGAGCATAATCCATAGATCCTGACCAGCTTTAGCACCATGCTGAACTCGTTCCCACGCCTCAGAGTCGTCTGGTGTACCAAAGCCAAATGGCCCCTGAAAATGTTCATGCAAGCGCAAACGGTACTGATTGGCAATTTGCGGACCACCGTCCATAGTAATGACGGCGTGATGAATTTCGGTTTCATCTACAGAAATCGGTTGCATGACACGGAAAAATGCCATGGAGCAAGCGATATTTGGAAAAAGATTTAAATTGAACCCAGAACCACCTACCGCTCGTACAATACGGCGTACTTCAAGCTCTGCATGACCTTCATCGCGAAGTGCCTGAGCTAAATCTTCAAAACGCTCCTGAATTGGTCGCTCCATCAGTTCTTCATCCAGATCAACCAGCTCTGGAATCATCACCATTACGCTGTGGCCATTGCCTAGATCTTCGACATAACCCGGCTGATCTTCAAAATTAAAGAGCGCTTCGGTTTGCTGATCGACCGAACTTAAGAATGATTTGTGTACCAAAGGAAAATGGTAGGCATCTGTGGTGTTTTCTAGCTGGATTTTCCAGTTTCCAGGAAAACGAAAGCGATGCTCACCCAGCACTTTAATTGGATAACCTGCACCTTGTTTCATGAACAGGTCAATCCATTTTTTTGCAGGCCCTAAAAAGTCACTTAATGGTTCAATATCATCTTTAAAGGTGGCAAAAATCATGCCGTTGTACTCTTCCACCCGAAGACGAAATAATGGCAGCTCACTTTTATCCAGACATTCTCCGTAGCTTTCAGGTGATGGTACGCCACGTAACGAACCATCGAGTGCATAACTCCAGCCGTGATAAGGACAAACAAAACTGTTGGTTTTACCTTTTTTGTGCTCACATACGGTCGCTGCGCGATGACGACAACGGTTTAGCAACACATGAACATTCTTTTTGCGATCGCGTACCACCACCACGGGTTGTTGACCGATATTAATGGTTTTGTAACTCCCGCTTTCCGGAATTTCACTGGCATGCGCCACCCATACCCATGTGCTGTAGTAGATTTTTTGCATTTCATCGTCAAAAATTTTTGCGTCTGTGTATAACGAGGTATGTGCGCGGTCTGTCTGAACCAGATGGGCGTAATCGGTTTCATCCGGTCGCATTGGAATTAAACTGTTCATACTTATTCCTTTAAACTCTCTATTGTTTGGCTTGCCGTTTCGGGGACAGGTAGTTGATCTTCACTATCCCAATACGCAACTGGCCGGCTAAAAATATTTTGCGTTTGAAAATGGCTGATTTTCCAACACCCCACAGGGTCACGTTTAAATTGAACGGTCAGCTTTGCGGCATTTAAATGTGCTTTTCCATCTCGAAAAGTCGATGTTTGCAACATCATCCAGCGCCCTGTGGCGCAATCTTGATCGACCTCAATTTGTTCCGAGTTCACAAAATGAGCATTCATCAAAAAATGTGAGTTGTGTTGAGTGTATTTTGCAAACATATTTGCAATTGCTTCGCTTCCTCGATACTGACCAAAGGTATTTTGATAACGCTGACCAATACCTTCCCAGATCGCATCTTGATCAAACAATGCCATTAATAATTGAAGATCTGTATCTGCACCTAAACCATCGCAAAGCTCCATATAACGATGCAAGATATGGCGCACTGTATTGATGGCTTCTAGCTGATCAAGACGCTCAAGAATATGATGTTCAATCATGATGTGCTCTCTGATCAGTGCTGAATAATCAATTCACGCCCTACACGCGCTTCAACTTTGCAGTATTTCCAGAGTTTGTACGGGCCGTCTCCCACCACGGTGGTTCGAAACAGATTACATGCGGCATGAACGGTTTCAATATCTGGTACATCTGCCAGCAGATAGGTTGTCCATGGCCAACCTGAACTTGGCCCAACCATACTTTGGTCATCATCAAGATTACCCAACACCGTTACCCCTGAAAGCGTATGAATTCCATGCCACATTTCACCAAATGCAGCCCATACCGCTTTAGCTTCTGATGGTTCTGCATCGAAGAAGTTCTGGTTGATCCCCATGCAAAACAAAACACGTAGCGATGATTTTTTTTCCATTGTTTTAAGCTCCTAAAAATTACAAATAACCCGGGGTTGGATCTAAACCAAAACTCATTGCACCCGCATTGAGTAAGGATGCATCTCCCATAAAGGCATGTTGAGTGACCACGTTGGCATCATTGACAAAACGGCTAAACGGATTGTGGGTATAAATTGCAGTCATACCCGCCAGCATTTGCATAGTGCGCGTCACCTCTGCAGAAATACGGACGGCATGCGTACAAGCCAAACGCATATCGCGAATATGTTCTGGAATGGGTGTTTGCCCTGTAATGATCTCACTCCAGACCCGATCCATTGTTTGGTAGAACCATGCTTTCGCAGATTGAAATTCGGCATCGGCCTTAGCAAATTCATATTGTGTTACGGGACGCTGTGCGATTTCGGCACCCCCAGTAATTGATGCTTTGCCGGGAGCTAATTGTTTAAATTCGTTTAGCGCTGCCGCTGCGATACCAATTCCCACCACCGAAAGCACCTGTGTGGCAAAAGAAAGTGATGGATATTTAAAAAAAGGCTCAGGCAATGTAGAAGCAGCACCGCGAATAAAGGTCCAGTCTTCTTTCACCATTACATCATTTACAATCAAGTCATGACTGCCGGTACCTTTAAGCCCCACGGTGTCCCATGTCATATCAATTTGTACTTGGTTCGCCGGAATCACCGCCATCCGTGGCAACTGTGCCACACCCTCATCGCTGCGTGGAGAAATACCCACACCGACTATATCGGCTCCCATGCATCCACTTGAAAATTTCCAGCGTCCAGTCACCCGTATACCCTCTTGTGTCATTTGAGCGGCTTGGGGTGGGAAAATACCGCCTGCAAACACAACATCAGGCCCATCTTTGTAAATTTCGTGTAGCGTTGCCTCTGGCAATCCCGCCAAATAGGCAGGACTCATTCCGAAACTCGCTACCCATCCCACCGAGCCATCAGCCATAGCAATACGCTCAATGAGTTCACAAAATTCTCGCGGCGAACACTCGTCTCCACCGAAACGTTTGGGTACCAAAGCACGGTACACTCCTAATGCCTTGAGCTTCTCAATTACGTCAAGCGACACATAGCCTTGTTCATCGAATTCACCAGTACAGGCACGCTCCCTGATCTCGATGCAAAAATCATCGAGCTGAACATCATGATTGATCTGGTGGGTTAAACTCATTCGAGATAATCCATTCATTGCTACATCTCCTTTGAATTAGAGGTATATGCTTGAACCAGATACGCGGCATAAGCACATAAATGTGGGTCATTGAAATGACGCGTCACCATTTGCAATCCAACTGGCTGCCCGGCGGTCGTCTCAAGTGGAATAGACACAGCTGGGTGGCCCGATAAGTTAAAAGGACGTACCAATGCAGTAAGATTTAAAAATGCCGCTGTGTTTTCAGCATCTTCAAGTTTTGGAGGTAACTGAGGTAAAGTAGGCAATAATACGGCATCGTATTGCTCTAAAATAACATCGAGTGCATGCCTAAATTGTTCACGAATTTGATTGGCCTGCATGACATCTGTTGAGCTTGTTTTTGCTGCATTTTTTAATCGAGATGCAACATCTGTCCCTAACAGATCTGTATCGATCAAATGATGAAATGCCTGATAGTTTTCATAATTAATGATTTGCATTCCTGCATCGTATGCTTCTTCAAAATGTGTAACTGATAACTTAGGTAAATTTTCTAGGCCACATGCTTTTAAATATGAATGAATACTGTTCCAGATGAGTTCATCCGCCTGAACGTCCAACAATGCAAACTTAGGCGACGCTTTTGGTACATCCGCAGCTACAAAGCTTGGATCGATGCACGTCATGGCATGTGTTAAAAGATCAATCTTAGCTGCAAACGGCCCGACACAATCTAGCGAGCTATACTCTGGTAGAACTCCATTTCGACTCACACGCCCATAAGTTGGTTTCAGACCAAAGACACCACAGCAGGTTGCTGGCATACGAATTGACCCACCCGTATCGGTACCAATTGAAAAATCAACCAAACCTGCTGCTACAGCGGCGGCTGAACCACTTGACGATCCGCCAGGAATCAGCGTTGGATACTTTGGATTAATGGAAGTACCGGTAAAATGATTAATCCCTGTGATACCAAAAGCCAGTTCATGAAGATTGGTCTTGCCTACAACGCTACAATTATTTTTAACCAAATACTCAATGATATCAGCATGATGCTGTTCTTCTTGTGTGTTCGACAATGCTGCACTTCCCGCACAAGTTTGAAATCCTTGAATATGAATGGTGTCTTTTATGGCTACAGTGTGAATGCCATTTCCTACGCTTATTTTTTTTGAAAAAATATGATCCATGTCGCCCTCAACTGGTCACATGCTATACAGTTATGCTTATTAAATTTGATCATTTTAATTGAAATGTCAACTAATTTTTTAAATAGATTTTAGTGCTTTATTTTGTTTTTCTCGTTGCACTAATTTGATACATATCTGTTTAAAATAAATAAAAACAAATATTTAAACAAAAAATATACACCCAGACACTTTTTAAGCAATCATGAAAAAAGCTATTTATTTCAATTAAATTTTTTATTAATTTTAGATTGCACTATTTTTGTTCAAAGATAATTGTAATTGAGACCAAAAAAAAGCCCAAGTTTGCAATCAAGCATCCTTGGGCTTTTTGATCAGGGTCAAAAGCGAAATCAGTCAGTGTTAAACTCAATATTTCGGAGTGAATCCCAGAAGATTTTTAAATAATCATCTTTTCGAATTTTATTTTTAAAAATAAAAATTTGCTGTTTGATAATATATTCACGTGCATTAATGATTTTCAATTTCTTCTTGAGTAAATCTTCTTCAATGGTAATTTTAGGTAACCATGCAATTCCTGCGCCCTGTAAAACAAAATCCTTCAAATTATTTGCATGATCGGTTTCATATAAAATTCGATATTCAAGTTTGTTTGAAATTACCTGATCAACCAGATTTCTTAAATATGCGTTTTTACTATACGAAAGAAGCGGAAATCGATGATTTATATCATATTTTGCATTACCATCTTCATCAATCAATGTCACAGGAACAATTTCTGTATCACCAAGTTTTAAATGGGTAAGTACATCACTATTAATAGCTTTAAGCTTAGTTTCATCTGAATAGCAAATTAAAAAATCACAAGCACCTTCTTTTAATAGTTTAAATCCTTCCCCCACATTTGCAGCCACCAATTCAATTTTAAAATCTTTAATATAATCTGGAAATAATCTTAAAAACTTTGAAAAGAAAGTAGAACTTAATGAATGCACCACCGCAAACTTAATCGTCACTTCATTGCTTCGATTTAAGTTATTGAGCAAAGCCAAGGTTGCATTAAGTTGCTGTTCGATGCTTTTGGCCGTTGCCAGCAAAATCTGTCCAGCATCTGTAAACTCCATGTATCTCGAATTGCGCTCAAGAATTGCATAACCTAATGCTTGTTCGAGTTGTTGGATACGTCGGGTAAATGCAGACTGACTGACAAACCGACGTTCTGCTGCTTTTGAAAATGAACGTTCTTGTTCCAGGGTGAGTAGATCTTCAATCCAGCGAATTTCAAGACTCATTGCTTCATGTCATATGATGTTTGGCGCATTATAATCATGCTATGCAAAAATTGCATACTAAAATTAATCTATGCATTAGAAATTATGCATACCCAAATCTATGATGAATTATCTTGTTTAGATAGCGATACTAGAATGAACGCTGAAATTCAAACTCGTACAGAAAAGGATTTACTTGGTCTGCGTGAAGTACCAAACCAGTTTTATTTCGGAATCCAGACACTACGAGCAATTGAAAACTTCAATTTAAGCTCAAATAAAATTAACCAATACCCGAATTTGATCAAATCTTTGGCTATGGTCAAGCATGCCTGTGCCGAAGCAAACCATACACTGGGCAAATTGAGCGATCAAAAACTAAACGCCATCAAATACAGCTGCGATCAGTTGATTCATGGTGCTTACCATGAACAGTTCCCTATCGACCTTATTCAAGGTGGTGCAGGTACTTCAACTAACATGAACGCCAACGAAGTGATTGCAAACATTGGTCTTGAGCATTTGGGTTACAAAAAAGGTGAATATAAACACCTGCACCCAAATAACGACGTCAATATGTCGCAATCGACCAACGATGTTTATCCAACTGCAATTCGCTTAGGTCTATTGTTCAGTTTAGATGAAATGTACACCCCGTTTGCAAACCTGATTGCAAGCTTGCGTCAAAAAGGCGACGAATTTTCACATATCTTGAAAATGGGCCGTACTCAATTACAAGACGCTGTGCCAATGACCCTTGGTCAAGAGTTTAACGGATTTGCGACAACGCTTGAAAAAGATTTGGTTAAGCTCAAAGAAATTGCACCGAGCACTTTAAATTACATGAATTTAGGTGGTACCGCGATTGGTACAGGTATCAATACTGAGCAAAAATATACAGAGCTAGCAATTGAAGCACTTGCTCAGATTAGCCAGAAAAACATTAAATCTGCTCCAGATTTAATTGAAGCAACCTCCGATATGGGCGACTTCGTTTTACTTTCTGGTTTGCTTAAACGTACTGCGACTAAATTGTCTAAGATTGCAAACGACTTACGTTTACTTTCAAGTGGCCCACGCACTGGTATCAACGAAATCAATCTTGAACCACGCCAGCCAGGCAGTTCAATTATGCCAGGTAAAGTAAACCCAGTGATTCCTGAAGCACTTAACCTTGTATGCTTCCAAGTAATCGCAAACGACTTGGCTGTAACTTTGGCTGCAGAAGCAGGTCAATTGCAATTAAATGCTTTTGAACCATTGATTGCATACAAGTTATTTGAATCAATTGAGTTACTATCAAATGCGTTGGTGATGTTCCAAACCAAATGTGTAGATACCGTAACAGCGAATCAAGAACACTGTAAAGCTTTGGTAGATAACTCTATCGGGATTGTGACTGCATTGAACCCGTACTTGGGTTATGAAACCACGACCCGTATTGCTAAAACAGCCAATGAAAGCGGATTGAGTGTTTTAAGCCTGATTAAAGCAGAAAATTTGTTATCTGATGATCAATTGGCCGAAATTCTTGCCATTGATAACATGGTACAACCTAAAGCTGAAACAGCTTAATCTTTCAAATAATAAAAAAAGGAGCGTATATCGCTCCTTTTTTTTTGCACTTATTTTTCATCTAAAACACGATAACAAGTTTTCATTTATTCACTTTAATCTAATAGAGCAATCACAAGTTAAACGGTAGCATTGATCAAAATTATCCGTATCTACTTTAAGATACCATCGCTTTTAGGCCTATAAATAAGGATTAAACATGACGGATTTACCAACACGCATGAAACACATTGAAATTTCAGAACCCGGTGATCCCGATGTACTTAGAATAACCGAAGCTGATCTACCCGAAATCAAAGATCATGAGCTGTTGATTCAGGTGAAAGCTTTTGGAATTAACCGCCCAGATGTATTGCAGCGCATGGGGCTGTACCCAATGCCAAAAGGTGTAACCCCCATTCCCGGACTTGAAGTCGCAGGTGTTGTGGTTGCCAAAGGCAGTACCGTCTCGCTTTTTAATATAGGCGATGAAGTATGTGCGCTCACCAATGGTGGTGGCTATGCCGAGTTTTGTGCTGTCCCTGAAACTCAAACATTACCGATTCCAAGCTCATTAAGTTTTGAAGAAGCGGCCGTCGTTCCAGAAACTTACTTTACCGTTTGGGCAAACTTGTTCGATATTGGTGGTTTAACTACTGGCGAAACGGCACTTATTCATGGCGGAGCCAGCGGAATAGGAACGACAGCACTGAGTTTATGCCATGCCATGGGAATCAAAACGTTTACCACGGTCGGCACAGACGATAAGGTTCAGGCTTTAAATGCGATCACCACTGCAATCAACTACAAAACAGACAACTTTGAAGACGTGATTCTGGAACAGACTCAAAAGCAAGGTGTCGATGTCATCTTAGATATTGTGGGTGGTAAATACTTTCAGCAAAATATGAATGTATTAAAACGCGACGGACGTTTGGTTATTTTGGGCTTTATGGGAGGGCGTTTCGCGAAAGACTTTGATCTTCAGCAGCTTATTTTAAAACGTGCCAAAGTGACGGGTTCAACCATGCGTGCACGCACCGATGAAGAAAAATACACCATCGCCAAAGCCTTAAAAGAAAAAGTCTGGCCATTGATTGAGCAAGGTCAATGCCGACCGATCATTTATAAAACATTTACTTTTGATCAAATAGCGCAGGCACATACCGCGATGGAGAAAAGCGAACATATTGGAAAAATTGTGATTTCGATGAGTAAAACTTAAATAAAGTATTGAGTAATTGCTTTCATTTCTCCATTTTAGGCTGCTTTGATTCAGCTTTGTTTAATAGCTTAGAATGGAGAAAGTGAAAAATTATGAATGATTTTGAGGATGATTTAAGCCAGCTTGAATGGCGCCCAGCGCCACAACATGCGCTGCATTTTTTATCCGGTTCAGCTCGCATGCTTGCCATAACATAGGCAAGGTATTTTCTTGTGCTGATTGTAAAGCAGCCTCCCAATAACCGGGCAATTGCAAGGTGCCACCTCCTAAACTCAATTTTGATGGATTAAACAGGTGGATTACACTGGCCAGACCCAAACCCAATGCAGCTCCTGCTGTTTGAATCATGTCTAAAACTTGGCGATCGTTTGCATGTGCTCTTAAAGCCAGATCTGTTGGTTGTAAGCCAGATGCTTTGACCAGTGCTGCACCACTTGCCAAATCGTCTAATCTTCGAATCTGATCATGCTGTACAATCGGCAAATAACCCAATTCCCCTGCCCATCCACATGTACCAGTGAGCGGTTGCCCTTGCACCATTAAAGCAGCGCCTATAGCCGTACCCACCATTACAACACCAGCGGTTACATCTTTCGAAGCGTGCGAAAATTCTTGTATAAGTGCTGCTTTGATATCATTTAGTACAGCTATAGTGTTACACCAAGGCTGCAACGCTTGAGTCGCTTGCCAACCATTAAATGCTGGCAACACATCAGATAACACTATATCACCCGAAGCATTGACCAACCCCGGAACTGCAAGACCAATACTGCTCGGCGTGAGTTCGTTTTGCGTAATAAAATTATCAAGATGAGCCAAAAGTTGATCTGGTGTAAACCCAATACCAGTACTATAAATTGCCTCGGCATGTTCACAGAGTAATAATAATTTTGTACCGCCCAGATCTATCCCAATAGAACTGCTTCTCATGTTTTTCCTAAAAAATATAGTCTCTTGCTCTATTTATAAAATGAAAAGAGTTGAAATACAGTTGAAGTTTGTCTGTTCCTCTTTAATGTTATGTGCTTTGAATGATTTATTTGACTAGAAGTAATCTCGATTATTAAACAAAGAGATATCATTTATGGCAAAAAAAGTGACTGAGTGACACCAAATTAATTGTTATACTATAACATCAGATTTAATCATGAACAAAAATGAAGCATTTTTACGTTTTAACCGTTTTCACTTTTTTTGGGCTAACTTTAAGCGCTTGTACATCTATACAACATCCACCAAAATCGGCGAAACAGATTCAATCTATACGCCCAAATGCAATACAATCCTCTGCTCTCGCCAAACCAACACCTGTCTCTTATATTGTATGGTTAGAACGTAATCCCAATCAGAAGCGTGTTTCTGACTATAAAAACTATTTAATAAGTCAAGGCGTTAATCTGGTTGCACCAGATTTTGAGTTATTCCGATCTGCGCGTGGCTGGCAAGCATGTCAGTACGATCAATACGATGTTCCTGATTCATCTGTATGGAATAATGCTGTACCGACACTCAAGTTACTCGCCTATTTGGTAAATTCCAATATCATTTCAGATATCGAACTGACCTCTGCTTATCGTTCGCCAGTGCTTAATGCTTGCGTAGGTGGCGCAAAAGAGTCTTCTCATATGCAAAACTCGGCGATAGATTTTCGCATTGGGCCAGAATTTCCATCAGATTCAGATCAGCAGCGCATCGCCAGCAGCAAACGCAAATTATGTAAATTTTGGCAAACTGAAGGTCAGCACTACAACATGGGCTTAGGCGTTTATAGCTCTGGTCAAATTCATATCGACACCAAGGGATTTAGAACATGGGGACCAGACCACACTTGGCATAGCTCAATTTGTGGTGAAAAAATTGAATAAATAAGCCATTTAAGCAGCTAAAGTAGCCCAAGAAAGATAAACACATAAAATCTGATTGATTATTTGTTATATTATAACATAACATTAAGATATTAAATCACTGCTTTTGGCAACCCGTCGCAGTGATATCGGTGTGTTTTCTTTAAAAAGGACATAGCAAATGGTCAGCTCCTTAGCCAATCCGTCACATAAACTCCCAGTTACCGTACTTTCAGGCTTTTTGGGCGCCGGAAAAACCACATTACTGAATCATATTTTAAACAACCGTGAAGGTCGCCGTGTGGCTGTCATTGTCAATGATATGTCAGAAGTCAATATCGACGCCGCGCTGGTCAAAAATGGTGGCGCAGAACTTTCTCGAACCGATGAGAAACTGGTCGAAATGAGTAATGGCTGCATCTGCTGCACTTTAAGGGAAGATTTACTGATTGAAGTTAAACGCTTGGCAGAAGAAAATAAGTTTGATCAATTGGTGATTGAATCTACAGGTATTTCAGAGCCTCTCCCTGTGGCTGAAACCTTCACTTTTGCAGATGAAGACGGTATTTCTCTTAACCAGTTTGCACAATTAGATACCATGGTGACTGTAGTCGATGGATTTAATTTTCTTCGAGATTACAGCTCTTATGATCAGTTAAATGATCGTGGGGAATCTTTAGGTGAAGATGACCAGCGTAGCGTGGTCGACTTATTGATCGATCAAATTGAATTTTGTGATGTGATTATCCTTAATAAAATTGATTTAATTAATAGCGAAGAAAAAGAACGTCTGATTGCTATTTTGAACAAGCTTAATCCACGCGCAAAAATCGAAATTTCTGAATTTGGACGCGTATCACTAGATACTGTGCTAAACACTGGATTATTTGATTTCGATCAAGCATCTCAGGCACCGGGTTGGTTAAAAGAACTCCGTGGAGAGCATGTTCCAGAAACTGAAGAGTACGGTATTAGCAGTTTTGTTTATCGTGCACGCCGTCCTTTTCATCCCGAGCGCTTTTATGCCTTTATTAATTCTGAATGGCCTGGGGTTGTCAGGTCAAAAGGTTTTTTTTGGTTGGCATGTGAGCCAACACTTGCATGCTCATGGTCGCAAGCAGGTGCAATGGCACGCCATGGCGTAGCGGGTAGTTGGTGGGCGGCAACTGAGCCTGAAAACTGGCCTCAAGATGATCAATCGCTGGCGGCAATTGAAAAAAATTGGGATGAAAAAGTGGGTGATGCTCGTCAAGAGATTGTCATGATTGGTATGGAGATGAATGAGCAAGATCTGATCATGCAATTCGATCAATGCTTACTCACAGACACCGAAATGGCACTTGGTCCACAGCAATGGATCAAATTTTCAAATCCATTTAACTGGCCTTCACTCAATTAACCGATGTATAAACTTTTATGAACTCATCACTTCCAGACGTTTGCGTTTCACAATTACCAAATAATTTGATCGCACTGAAATGGGTTGGTATGGAAGGCATTGACCTTCCCCTTTCTATTCAACAATTTTATTATCCATTAAGTGCCAAAGTTGATATATATGTCAATCTGCCAAAAAGTGATATTAAAGGCATTCATATGTCGCGTCTGTATCGCTTACTCAATGAATTACATGACTTAGATGCTTCGGTCATTCATTCACTTTTGCAAGACATCATTTCTAGCCATCAAGATTGTGGTAGTGATGCTGCAAAGATTGTGCTGAAATTTGATTTGATGCTAAGCAGATCTGCACTGGTCAGCGCAGATCTGAATGGATGGAAAAGCTATCCTGTTTGCATCGAAGCAGAGCTGATCAATCATAAATTTCAGATAAATTATGCAGTTGATGTCTCGTACTCATCGACCTGCCCCTGCTCAGCGGCTTTATCGCGGCAATTGATTGCACAGGCATTTGAACTACAATTTAAAGACACGCACACACTGCCAAGATCAGACGTGAAGCAATGGCTTGAAGAAAATGCAACATATGCAACGCCTCATAGCCAACGTAGTATTGCACAGATTAAGATTGAAACAGATGATGCCAAACAATTGATAAATTTAACTGAATTGATTGATAACGTTGAGCAAGCCTTAAAGACACCGACTCAAACTGCGGTAAAACGAGCTGATGAACAAGCATTTGCGCAATTAAACGGACAAAATTTAATGTTTGTTGAAGATGCCGCCAGACGTTTATCGAGTGAACTTGATAAAACATCATTTAAATGGTCAATTAAAGTGATTCATCAAGAAAGTTTGCACGCACATGATGCAGTCGCAATTTCGATGTCTTGTTGACTCGTAATTTTTTAAAGGTGAGTTCACGATCTTTTATAAATTTATTTACTTTGCTTAGGCTATTTTGATACGTAGTATCAAAATAGCTCAATTTCAATAAAATATCGGATGAATCTTTGAGATATAAATACAATTGATTAGAAAAAGATCATTCTTTCGTGTCTAGGAAATCACTGAAATTGCTTGTTTTTATCTTTTGCCAATACGATCTAAATCGTTAATGACTTTTTATATCATTTTTGATCAGTCAAAATGATCAAAAAAGTCATTTAGCATTGTCTTGTAATATGAACTACAGCCAGTTCATGACTTTAAAGGCCATTTATTTAAGCCAGACCACGAAAAAAAATCGAAGCGTATAACTTCAGAGAGTCATTGAGTTTTCAGACTAAAAAACAATATGTTAGTTAAATTTAAAAAGGATTTTAAATAGATTGAATTTTTACGCTTCATAATAATTTTTATTTTTTTCAATAGTTTATAAATATAAAAAGCTATTTCCTCTTAATAATTCTACTAATTTTTTAACTTCACTTGAATTGATTACGCATTCTTTGGCAACAAAAAAAGACCTATAAAATGCAGAATTGAGCACACTTTTTAATCCCTTTTCCACATTTCGAATTTAAAGCTTTCTCATTTTGGATATTATATATCGATTCGCTACATCTTAATTACTGTCCATTCAGCGTGATGTTTTAGTCAATTCTGTTTAAATTGTGTGACAAACAAACAGACTCGAATTTTGTCATTTTTTAACATTGCGCATTTCTCGCAAAGTTTACAATATATGCTATGAAATTTGGCATATAGTCTTTGCTCAATTACTAACAAGATTGATAATCAAAAGCAGAAATATATGCCTGAAAGAGCAAATTTTGCATAGATTTTGCAAGTATGGTTTGCATATTGATAAATTGGAGCAAGTTGAATGAGTTCAACCATTTTGGTAATTCATGGACCGAATTTGAACCTCTTAGGAACAAGAGAGCCAGAGGTGTACGGTCATCTGACACTTGATGATATCAATCAGCAACTCAAAACCCAAGCAGAATCTCAAGGTATCGGATTAGAAACTTTTCAAAGTAACTGGGAAGGTGCGATTATTGATCGTATTCATCAAGCCAGACTTGACGGAATTTCACTGATTATTATTAACCCAGCAGCACTCACACATACATCGGTTGCGCTGCGGGATGCACTGTTAGGTGTAGATATCCCCTTTCTTGAAGTTCATTTATCGAACGTTCATGCTCGAGAAGCTTTCAGACATCATTCCTATTTGTCCGATAAAGCGGTTGGCGTAATTTGCGGTTTGGGAGCCAAAGGTTATGCCTTTGCTCTCGATTTCGCCATCCAAAAAATTCAACCATCTATTTAATCCAACACGATTTAGGAACATTCACCTATGGATATTCGCAAAATTAAGAAACTCATCGATTTGATGATTGAATCTGACTTACAAGCGATTGAGGTTAAAGAAGGTGATCAATCTATCGCTCTTACTCGTCCAACACCAGTAATTGCAGCAGGTGCAATTGCAGCTGCGCCGGCGGCAGCGCCAGCGGCTCCAGCGCCTAAAACCCCTCGTGGTGCGGTAGAGACTTCTCCAATGGTCGGCGTATTTTATGCTGCTCCAAGCCCAGGTGAAGCTCCATTTGTAAAAGTTGGTCAAACGGTTTCTGCTGGTGAAACTTTGGGTATCATCGAAGCAATGAAAATCATGAACCCGATCGAAGCAACTCAAAGTGGCGTGGTTGAAGAAATTTTGGTAAAAAATGGTGATGTAATCCAGTTTGGTCAACCATTATTCCGCTTCCGCGCATAATCTCACGGGGATAGCTATGTTGCAAAAAGTATTAATTGCAAACCGTGGTGAAATCGCGTTACGAATTACCCGGGCTTGCAAATCATTAGGCATTAAGACTGTGGGTATCTATTCAGATGCCGACAAAGACTTGATGCACTTACGTTTTGTTGATGAAGCGGTATGTATTGGACCGGGTGCGAGTAGTGATAGCTATTTAAACATCCCAGCAATTATTACTGCAGCAGAAATTACAGGTGCAGATGCCATCCACCCTGGCTACGGTTTTCTTTCTGAAAATGCAGAGTTTGCAGAAATTGTAGAATCTTCTGGTTTTATTTTCATTGGTCCACGTCCTGAACATATTCGCCTGATGGGTAATAAAGTTTCGGCGATTATTGCCATGAAAAAAGCAGGCGTACCAACCGTACCAGGATGTGATCATGCCGTCACTATTCACAATGCCTTGGCAGAAGCAAAAGAAATCGGTTTTCCGCTGATTGTAAAAGCTGCTTCTGGTGGTGGTGGTCGTGGTATGCGTATTGTTGAGCGTGTAGATACGTTGCTTGAATCTGTTCAGGCTGCTCAGCGTGACGCAGAAATGTGGTTTGGCGACGATACGGTCTATATGGAGCGTTTCTTGCAGAAGCCACGTCATGTGGAAGTTCAGGTTTTGGGCGATGGTAATGGCCATGCAGTTCACCTGTACGATCGTGACTGCTCGCTTCAGCGCCGTCACCAAAAAGTGCTAGAAGAAGCACCTGCTCCTGGTTTACCTGAGCAAGCACGTGCCGATATTTTAGAAGCTTGTGTGAATGCATGTAAACTCATGCAATACCGCGGTGCTGGTACGTTTGAATTCTTGTTTGAAGACGGCGAATTCTTCTTTATCGAAATGAACACACGTGTTCAGGTTGAGCATCCTGTAACTGAAATGGTGACAGGTATCGATATTATTGAACAACAATTACGTATTGCTGCTGGTTTAGGTTTAGAACTGCAACAAGAAGAAATTGAAGTTCATGGCCATGCCATCGAATGTCGTATCAACGCAGAAGATCCAACCACTTTCTTACCTTCTCCAGGCAAGATCGATAGCTTCTACGCACCAGGTGGTGCAGGCATCCGTCTAGATTCGCATATTTATTCGGGCTACAGCATTCCGCCTTACTATGACTCAATGATTGCAAAACTCATTGCACATGGTAAAGATCGCGAAACATCTATGGCTCGTATGCGTCAAGCATTAGACGAGATGATTCTGACAGGTGTAAAAACCAATATTCCATTGCATAAAGACTTGATCTTACAAGATCCAGAGTTTTTAAAACAAGCCATGGATATTCATTATCTTGAAAAGCACTTGTTAAAACAGCTTGAAGCTGAAAAGCCTGCTGCAGCTGCAACACAAGAAAATGCTACAACTGAAAAGGCGTAATCGTCATTTCATAAAAAAAACCTCTCATGGATTCATGAGAGGTTTTTTTATTTGTGCTCTTGCTTAAGGTAAAACTCTGCGCAGTGTTGCAAAACATTGCTGACCTTTTTCATTGGCACAGAAGTTAATGGTGTCTGCATTTTTCCAGTGTACAAAATACTGCGACACCTCACCTGACTGATCGACTTTTTGACCAGAACAATCAGTTTCGTTGTTGTCGTATTTGATTTGCATAATCAAACCAGCCAACTGCTCATTTTTATCTGGTGATGGTTGATAATCATAAATACCGTAAGACCACTCTTGGCCACTTTTTACAATCACTTCGTTGGCATTTCGAAAGTTATAATATTCAGTACATTTTTTATTATTAGGAATTTCCATTCCCCACAAGCCCATAATTTCAGGACGAGTCACAATTTTAATGGTACTCGGATTTAAATCCATAGTTTGCGGTTGTTCAGAAGCCTCAGGTGCTTTTAAAGGCGCCTCAGCCATGGCCCATGTGGAACAGAAGCACAATAAACCAACAATATAGATATTTTTCATAGATTTATTAACGACTAAATGCATACACTTAAATTAGCATATTTTTAATTGCTTTCATCTAATCATAACCATATATGAACAATTTAAATCGGCATCAACCCGACTATATGCCGGATTGATGCCGATAAAAGATATTACCTAGCGAATATGTGTGCCAACAGTCTCGTAGCTCACCTCATAATCGCGTAAGTTCAAATGCGCTAAACGCTGTTTTAATGTTTTCAACGACCACGGCCATGCAGCAAAATTACGGCCATTGGCATCTAAATAGTAACTTTTACAGCCACCAGCATTAAAAACCGTGGTTTGAAGGTGTTGTTGAACCTGCTCATTGTGATATTTAAGAACTTGCGGTTTGACGGTCAGTTTACTAATTTTATGTTTTTTGATTTTTTGCAAACCATCTACAATGTAATTAAGTTGCGCCTCTGCCAAGCCAATAAAAGAATCATAGACCAGTACATTCGGACCAAGAACCAAAAATGCATTGGGTACATTTTCAATATTAGTGCCTAAATATGCTTCCGGTGATGTGCTTTTCCACAAATCGTGTAAACACTGACCTTTTTCGTTATAAACACGTCGTCCAATCGGAGGATGTGAAACTTCAAAACCCGTACCCCAAATAATGACATCGACTTCATGTTTTTCACCGTTGGCTGCAATCACGGTATTGCCCTCAACTTTGACCAAGCCATGAGGAATCAACTGGGTATTTTCTGCCTGCAATGCTGGATAATAGTTGTTTGCAAACAATAGACGCTTACAACCAATGGTAAAGTCTGGTGTAACTTTTTTACGTAGTTCAGTATCCTTAATTTGTGTTTTAAGTACTTGCTTAAATATTTCGCCCACTGGCTTCAATACAGCAGGATTACGTAAACCGAAATTGATTGCGTTAAGTGACTGCGCCACGGCCTGACGCCACGTGGCCTGAATAATAGGAAAGCGCTCAATCAGCGATTTACTTACATTACCCAATTCCATATCAGGTTTTGGAATAACCCATGGTGCAGTACGCTGAAATACATACAGTTCTTTGGCTAAGGGCTGAATTTGCGGCACAAACTGAATGGCCGAAGCACCGGTACCAATGACCGCAATCCGTTTTCCAGTTAAGTCATAATCATGATTCCACTTTGCAGAATGAAACATTTCACCTTTAAATGTATCTAAACCGTCTAACTTGGGAATTTGTGCTTCGGTAATCGGGCCTGTTGCAAAAATAACTGTACGTGACAAATAGGTTCCTTTTGAAGTTTCCAGTACCCAAAGATTTTGTTCGGTGTTCCAGCTGGCTTTAATGAGCTCAGTTCCAAATTCAATTTTTTGATCAATATGAAAGGTTTGGCTTACTTCTTCCAAGTAACTCAAAATTTCAGGCTGGCGTGCAAATAAATGGCTCCATTTACTACTGGGCGCAAAAGAGTACGAATACAAGGCAGATGGCACGTCACAACCACAGCCAGGATAAGTATTTTCTCGCCATGTCCCGCCAACACGAGTGGCTTTCTCTATAATTTTATAATTCTCATAGCCTACATCATCTAAACGTTTTGCAGCAGCAAGGCCTGAAATACCTGCGCCTACAATAAAAGTATCATAAATATGTTGCGGCATTTTTGATGCATTTTCAGCAGTTGTCACTTCTTTTAATTTTGCTGTCATGGTGGTTTACCTTCAAATCAAACTTACTTAAATAAACTGTACGATAGACCTAAAAATTTGGTGTAAAGCACAGGTGACGTCCGTTTCATCAGCCAGAAAAGTTTGGCATCAAGTTGTGGAATGGTATAAAGCTCACCCGCATCCAGACGATTGAGTGTTAAACGTGCTACTGCATCACTGGTGGTCAAGGCAAAATTCATCAGGGCATGATCTGCAAGTTTTGAATAGCGCCCCGGTATACGGCCGTTTTTGATGATGTTGGTGGGTACTAAAGTTGGGCACAATACATTCACCTTTACGTTGAACTTACCAAGCTCTGCGTACAAAGTTTCAGACAACGCACGAACACCGGCTTTGGTGACGTTATAGGCTGTCATTTCAGGTGCCGCAGTGTACGATGCCGCAGATGCAACATTAATGATGGCACCATAACCAAGTTGCTTAAACTTAGGCACAAAGTAATGACAACCATGAATGACACCCCATAAATTGATATTGGTCACCCATTGCCAGTCGTCTAAACTGATTTCATCAAACTTTCCACCCAAGCCAACCCCAGCATTGTTGATCACCAACGTTACCGGATGCTGCATGAGATGCTCGGCCTGTTCCGCCAGAGACTTGACCTGTTCTGCTTGACTCACATCACATTGAATCGCAAACGCTTTTGCACCTAATTGCTCGATTAAGCGTACCGTTTCTTCAGCACCAGTCAGATTAATATCTGCACAGACAACTGTAGCTTTGCGTTTCGCAAGCTCCAAAGCAAAACTGCGCCCGATACCACTTCCCGCACCTGTAACCACTGCATAGGCGTTAAAACTTGGTTTTTTATTTTTCCGTCCAAATAGCATCATCGTGATGTGTCCTTTTTTCTGAGCATTGCAATTGCATCGATTTAACTACGAAGCGCCGGTGTAAAAACTTTCACAAGATACGGCGCAATGGCACCACCTTCTTTGAGTAGTTTTTCTTTGTAATACTCAAGGTATTCACTGGTATCGTGATCATTTGGATGAAAATCGCGACGTAAATAGTCAAAGATTTGCCCCATAGTGCTACCAAAAACACCATCATTTGGACTAAAGATCAGTGTTACACCGCGTTTGGCATCTTTCCAGAATTTGCGTGTCACAAGGTCTTTTGGTTGGCGTAAAACTGGCACAAACAATGTTGAAAACGGAATCAATCCCAAAATAGTTCCAAAGGCTATAAAGAAGCCTGCTGCACGTAATGCATAGTTTCCATTGAGTAATTGATAGACATCATACGCAATATCTTTATGCTCCGACTCTTCAAGCATATGCCACATCCACATCGCACGTGTTTTGGCATCATTTGAATAGTAGAAATTTTTCTCGTGCTTCATCATGTATTCTGCAAGCACGGCGGTAAAATGCTCGATTCCGGCCATCATGGAGAGCTTAAGTGGTTGTGGAAATTTTAAGAAAATATTGTCAAAAAACTTCTCTCCCAAAAAGCGATATAGTTTTACCGGAAAATTAACGGCTTCATGTGCAATCGCGTCATTAAATTCATTATGAAGTTTAGAGTGAATCGCCTCTTGTCCAATCAGTGATGTCACACGCTGTTTCAATAGCGGATCTTTCACGAAATCACGATGATACCGTGCGGTTTCAATGACCAGATCTTCACCATACGTCAAAAACACAGAGAGCGTTGCGAAAAAAGTACTGGCAAATTGATTGTTCATGTAAAACGCAAAATCAATCTCTTTTCCATCAAATCCAACTGCAATATGACGAATTGGAATTGCAGGTTTTTGGGTATAATCTGGTAACTCAAATTTAGGCATGGGCTTGAAAGCTTGGACTGATTTTTTTACTGCGGTCGAGATCATGGCGACACCTTCTTAAAGCATTCAATGGATTAAGCTGAAAGATTGTTCAGACTTTTTACATATCTTCATGCTAATCCGATGTGTTGTTCGGATTCAATTCGGGTCTAGATCATCTGATAAACTTTAATGTAGCTTAGGCTATTTATTCATACTCAAACCTTCATCTATTTTAAATTATTAATTTTTAATAAATTTATTTAATATATTGACTAAAAGTACCATTAAATTTGATGCTTTGCGCAACTGACAATCTTCGATTTTTGATGTGCTTACTGGCTGAAGTTTGTTGTGTTTTTTGCTGTTCGGATTTATGTTTTTTAAATTGTTGTATTTGGCCTAACATGATAATTTGAATTATTGTTCGGATTTAAGGAATATCCATTGAGCACTCGAAAACCACGTCAAACACGAGCAAAAGTCACGGTAGATACCATTATTGAAGCTGGATTTATATCTGTAGCATTGCATGGTATGAGTGGAACTACAACTCGGCATATTGCAGATATTGCAGGTGTCAGTGTTGGATCTTTATATGAATACTTTAAAAATAAAGAAGAAATTTACGATGCGATGGCGGCATCATTTGTACAAGAAATTTTAAAAATGATCAAAGATCTTACGCCTGTCATTATGGATATGGAGCTAGAATCTGTCATTGAACTTATTTTTTATAATTTTCGAGATTTGCTCACCCGAAACAATGAACGCTATCTGATTTGTTTACGACATGCCAATGAGCTGCGTTATGACAAGTATATTAATCAGATTGAGCGGGAACTGATGAATATTGTCATGAAATACATGATGCATAATCCAAAGTACTTAAAGGTGAATAATCTTGCAGTTACAGCCTATGTCAGTATTAACAGCGGCATTTTTAATATTGCACGGCATTTGATTTTGCCCAATCCTTACATCAGTTTTGACGAGTTGGTAGATGGACTGAAAACCATGATTATGAGCTATATTAATGCCGAGCTTAAGAAAGCTGAACAATAATTAAAGCTCCTCTTTTGATTGGTCCAAACTAGAAAAAGTACTTAAATTCTTCACCATTAATTCAAGATTATTACGAATCAGAAAAGCCAGATTAATATCGACCCCTTGCAACATTTGCGCTTCGAGCTGCTGAACCACTTGGTTGCATTGATTTAGTTTGTCTAGTCCACTCGGTGTCACCGTGACTAGAATACGTCGACCATGAGTTGGATCTGGTGCTTTTTCAATCCAGCCATTTGCGAGTAGATCTTGCAAAATTTTATTGGCCGATTGCGGTTTTATAAATGAACGTTCGGCAAGCTTGGCATTAGATAAATTCGGTTTGGCCGCCAGCACCGAAAGCGCAGTAAATTGCGGCAAGCTAATCTCAAGCGCACTTAGGTGTTCAGTCAAATATTTGCTAATGATGCGGTCAACCCGAGCAATCATATAACTTAAGCGTGGCTCTTCTTCTCTTTTTCTATCAACTGAACTTGAACGTAGCATAATTTATCTTCATAAAAAATTAAAAAGTATGAGGCCAATCAGCCCCATACTTTTAAAAGAATGTTACTGAGCGCTTGAGCCATGCGCCAAATGTACAGGGTGTTTGGGCTTTCTGACAAGCATTAGTGCAGATATTGCAGCAATCAGGATAATCGGAATACTTGAACCAATGACGATGGTCGAGCTCTGACCTAACGAAAGTAGGAAACCTGCAACCAACGGCCCGGCAAAAGAACCGATTCGTCCAATTGCAACTGCTGCGCCCACACCCGTGCCACGCATTTCGGTTGGATAATACATTGCTGCCAGACCATATAAAGCAGATTGTCCACCCACAATAAACAAGCCACAACCCACTGCAGAAAGTGCCAGCAATGCAACTGTTGGTGAAATCGACAGACAACACAAAGCGACCAGAATACCCGCATAGATAAACTTAATCACACTGCTCATACGCATCTTGTCGAGCAGCATACCCATCAAAATAGAACCAAAAATTCCGCCTACGTTGTATCCCATCTGTACATAGTTGGCTTCAAGTTTAGACAATCCTTGTGAACCCATAAGCAGTGGTAACCAGTTCAGTAAGAAATAGAGCACCACCAGCGTACAAAAGAAACTGATCCATAATTGAATGGTCGACATCCGTCTTTCTTTTGCAAACAGCACTTCCCAAAATGGTGTTGTACTTTGCAGGTGTGTTTTTTTCTGCAGATAGCTGTTGGATTCAGGTAAGAACTTCATTAAGAGTGGAATGAGTAATATCGGTGCAATACCACCCACATAAAAAATATGCCGCCACTCTGCATCGCCTGCCATAAGCATAGCCACAACAGAGGTCAGTAGCCCTCCAAATGGAATGCCACTGTACATAATACTGACTGCGGTGGCCTTGCGGTTTTCAGCCACAGCTTCTGATGCAACCGTAATCATCATGGGTAATGCACCGCCCATACCTAAACCAGTAAGAAAACGAATCACCAGCAATAAGTTATAGTTGGTTGCAAAAGCTGTCAGTAATGACATGATCCCGAACAGCATAATACTCAAAATTAAAATCTTTTTACGGCCTACAATATCTGCCAAACGACCACCGATAATCGCGCCTGGCAGAGTTCCAATAATTGCAGCACTAAATGCCCAAGCCATTTGGGCATTATCTAACATAAATTCGGCACGCATTCGCGGTGCTGCTACACCCATCGATTGAAGATCAAAGCCTTCAAATATCGCTATAGCAAAGCACAGCAGTAACGTAAGTTTCGCCCTTCCCGACGCCTTCGATACGGTATCCATAGTCTCTTCCTTATTTTGACTAAACATCCTTTACGTTTTTATTGTCAATGTTCAAAGAACACACATAAAATATCAGTTAAGCTTATAAAAAAATCAATATGTTTTTTTATTAAATTTTCTAAAAAATATTTTTAACATTAAAAATCATAAGATTATAAAAAAATTATAAAATTCTTCAAAAAACGCTTGAATGTAAGTTTAACTGATATTAAATTAAATCCAAGACAGCACAATTTGTCATTCAAGGAGAAAACAAATGACATACGATAAACGTTGGGAAACCGTTGATGTACAAGTAGAACATGGAATTGCATGGGTCACACTTAATCGCCCTCACAAAAAAAATGCAATGAGCCCAACACTTAACCGTGAAATGATCGATGTGCTTGAAACTCTCGAGCTAGATTCAGAGGCAAAAGTGCTGGTGTTAACTGGTGCCGGTGATTCTTGGACTGCTGGCATGGATTTAAAAGAATATTTCCGTGAAGTAGATGCTCAACCTGAAATTTTCCAAGAACGTATTCGACGTGATTCGTGTCGCTGGCAGTGGCAATTACTTCGTATGTACTCTAAACCAACAATTGCCATGGTTAACGGCTGGTGTTTTGGTGGTGGTTTCTCGCCACTGGTGGCCTGTGATTTAGCCATTGCAGCCGATGAAGCCACTTTCGGACTGTCAGAAATAAACTGGGGCATTCCACCGGGCAACCTTGTCAGCAAAGCGATGGCAGATACGGTTGGGCATCGTGCATCACTGTATTACATTATGACCGGTAAAACTTTTACTGGTAAAGAAGCTGAAGCAATGGGCCTGATTAATAAAAGCGTCCCGCTTGCACAGCTAAAGGCAGAAGTGACAGAACTGGCACAGTGTCTGGTCGAGAAAAACCCTGTCGTTTTACGTACAGCTAAAAATGGCTTTAAGCGCTGTCGTGAGCTGACATGGGATCAGAATGAAGATTATCTATATGCCAAACTGGATCAATGTAATCATCGAGATACTGAGGGCGGCCGCCAAGAGGGTCTAAAACAGTTCTTAGATGAAAAATCGATCAAGCCAGGTTTGCAAAGCTATAAGCGTACAGGTTAAGTTCGCAACATCAATGCTCAAGTAAGGATACACTCGATGCAACATGTACAGTTACTTATTGATGGTCAGTCTGTCGATGCTGCCAATCAAGCCACCTTTGAACGCATTAGCCCAATAGACGGTCATGTTGCAAGTGTTGCGGCTGCTGCAACACTTGAGGATGTTGATCGTGCACTTGAATCGGCTAGCCGTGCATTTCAAATCTGGTCGAAAGTTTCGCCGACTGAACGTCGTTTACGCTTGCTCAAAGCGGCAGATCTGATGGATCAAAATACCGAAAAGTTTATCGAAATCGGTATGCGTGAAACAGGTTCAACAGCCACATGGTATGGCTTTAATGTACATCTGGCAGCCAATATGCTACGTGAAGCCGCCGCGATGACCACTCAAATTGACGGAAGCTTAATTCCGTCTGATGTACCGGGCAATCTGGCAATGGGAATTCGGGTGCCATGTGGTGTTGTAGTCGGGATCGCGCCTTGGAATGCACCTGTTATTTTGCCAACCCGAGCACTTGCAATGCCTTTAGCTTGTGGCAATACGGTAGTACTCAAAGCCTCGGAAGCTTGCCCGGCAACCCATCGCTTGATAGGTGCAATTTTAAATGAAGCTGGTTTGGGTGAAGGTGTGGTTAATGTCATTACACATGCACCTCAAGATGCACCACAAGTCGTTGAGCGTCTGATTGAACACCCTGCAGTTAAACGCATTAATTTCACCGGTTCGACCAAAGTGGGTAAAATTATTGCCGAAACAGCAGCAAAGCATCTTAAACCTGTTTTATTAGAACTTGGTGGTAAGGCGCCTATGGTGATTTTAAATGATGCCGATCTGGATGAAGCTGTGAATGCGGTTGCATTTGGTGCATTTTTCAATCAAGGCCAGATCTGTATGTCGACAGAACGCGTTTTGGTTCAAGACGGCATTGCAGATCGCTTTATTGAAAAGCTCATTCAAAAAACAGCCTCACTTAAAGCAGGTAATCCAACGCAGCAAGACAGTATGTTGGGTGTACTTGAAAGCCGACGCGCAGCAGAGCGAATTCAGCACTTACTTGAAGATGCACAGCAAAAAGGTGCCAACCTTCCATTGGGTATCCAGATTCAAGATACCCTCATGCAACCGACACTCGTACTGGATATTCAACCCGAAATGTTGTTGTATCGCGAAGAATCATTTGGGCCAGTTTGTACGGTACAACGTTTTGCTAGCATTGGAGACGGTGTTCGCTTGGCAAATGACAGTGAGTTTGGTTTATCTTCGGCTGTATTTAGTCAAAACTTTGGTTTGGCGATGGATGTTGCCAAACAGATTGACTCCGGGATTTGCCACATCAATGGCGCAACCGTACACGATGAAGCACAGATGCCCTTCGGTGGCACTAAATCGAGTGGTTATGGTCGCTTTGGCAGTAAAGCATCCATTGCTGAATTTACCGAGCTTCGCTGGATTACCGTACAAACACAGCCACGCCATTACCCAATTTAAACATTGGGTATGGTTTTAAAAAATAACGATATAAAAATTGCATGATGCAAAAAAGTACAGCGATGTACAACATGGAGTGAACGAAATGCAAATGAATGCCACTCAATCACAAGACAGAGAGCGCTTTGTAAAACTTGGACAACATGCAATTGACTATTTTTATAAAGGTCCGGTTTTACATATTCAACCCAAAGAACAACTCAAGGCTTATCCGCAAAAACTGACCGATCGTTTGATTCATTTTGCTAAAGTTAAGCCCGACCATACCTTTGCCGCTAAACGCAATACGCAAGGCGAATGGGTCAGGCTCAGTTATGCAGAAACCTTGCAACGTGCTTGGCATATTGCACAAGCTTTGCATCAGCGCAACTTAAGCCAAGAACGACCTTTGGTAATTTTATCGGGAAATGATCTTGAACACTTAACGCTTTCGATGGGCGCGATGTTGGCAGGTGTACCATTTTCTGCTATTTCGCCAGCCTACTCACTGGTATCTCAAGATTTTGGCAAATTAAAACATGTCTTTGATGTGCTCACCCCAGGCATGGTATATGCAAATGATGGACAAACTTTTGCTAAAGCCATTCAAAGCTGTACGCAAGATCATATTGAAATTGTGACCAATAAAGGCATTGTAGGCGATCAAGTCTGTACATCGTTTCAGTCTTTATTAGATACCCCCGTGACCGATGTTCAAGAGCATTATGAAACGCTAGATGAGCATCAGATTGCCAAGTTTTTATTTACATCCGGTTCGACCAAGCTTCCAAAGGCTGTTCCGACCACACATTTGATGCTGTGTATCAATCAACAAATGCTACTTCAAACTTTTCCAGAGTTTGAAGACACACCGCCTGTATTGCTGGACTGGTTGTCTTGGCATCATACCTTTGGTGGAAGCCACAATGTTGGGATTGCGCTTTATAACGGCGGAACCATTTACATCGATGACGGTAAGCCCGTTCCGGGAAAATTTGATGAAACGATTCGAAATTTAAAAGAAATTTCACCGACGGTTTATCTAAATGTACCCAAAGGCTGGGAAGAACTCACCGATGCACTGGAAAAAGATGCCGAACTCAGAGATCGCTTCTTTGCCAACGTTAAAATTTTGTTTTTTGCTGGTGCTGCATTATCTGAAGCAGGCTGGAACCGACTCGATAAAATTGCACAGGCACATTGCGGTGAAAAAATCCGCATCATGAGTGGCTTGGGCATGACCGAAACGGCACCATCGTGCGCCTTTACCACAGGCCCGCGGGTAATGGCTGGTTTTATTGGCTACCCTGCTCCGGGCTGCGAAATCAAGCTCGTACCATATGGCGATAAACTTGAATTTTGCGTGCGTGGCTTACATGTCATGAAAGGCTACTGGCGACTAAAACCCGATCAGCAAAGCACAATTTTTGATGAAGACGGCTTTTTCCGTACCGGCGATGCGGTACGTCTGGTCGATCCAAACGACCCTGCACAGGGCCTGATGTACGACGGCCGTATTGCAGAAGATTTTAAACTCAACACGGGCACCTTTGTTAATGTCGGTACTTTACGCAACAAGGCACTCATTCAAGGTAATTTGTTAATTCAAGATGTTTGTATTACCGGTTCAAATCTAAATGCGATTGGCTTCTTGGTTTTTCCTAAGCTTGATGCCTGTGCAGATTTTGCTGGTCTGAATATGAAAAATCATAGTGCAACAGATATCTTGCAACACCCTAAAGTACAGCAGTGGTTTCGACAGTTTTTAATTCAGTACAACAAAGATGCCACGGGCAGTTCAAATCGGGTATCAATGTTGTATTTAATGACTGAAGCACCACAGCTCGATGCAGGTGAAGTAACCGATAAAGGCAATTTAAATCAGAGTAACATCTTAAAACGTCGTGCTGCACTGGTCGAAGAACTGTATAACAAACAAACAGATAATCCATTGATTGTACGTATACCCGTTTTAAATCACTCCTAAGTTTATTTCTTGTTCTCAAGCTCATTTCGTATGGGCTTAGGCCTTGATCATGCTAAAAAAAAGGTGAAATATGCAGCAAGATACTGATTTTGAATTGTTCCGCGATACTTACAAACGTTTTTTAAACGATCATGTTGCGCCCTATTACGAGCAATGGGAACACGATGGCCTGATTCCTCGACATATCTGGAACTTACTCGGTGAAAATGGGTTCTTGTGTGTCGATGTTCCAGAAGAATACGGTGGATATGGCGCACCAGTTCACTACTCGCTCATGCTGGTGCAAGAAACTGCACGCGCAGGATTTGGCTCACTTGCGGTTGCCATTGGTGGACAAAATGAACTGGTCTCTCCTTATATCCAAAATATGGGTAGTGAGGCGCAAAAGAAATACTGGTTACCCAAAATGGTATCGGGCGAAGTGGTAACAGCAATTGCCATGACCGAAGCCAATGCCGGATCAGACCTTCAAGCTATTCGCACTCAAGCGATTTTAAAAAACGAGCATTACATCATTGATGGTTCAAAAACCTTTATCTCCAACGGACTACATGCCGATTTAATTGTTCTGGTTGCCAAAACAGACCCACAGGCACGCGCAAAAGGTATTTCTCTGTTTTTGGTCGATGCGCAACTTGAAGGCGTTGAAAAAGGACGTTCGCTTAAAAAAATTGGACTGCATGCACAAGACACTGCCGAACTCTTTTTTGATGGCGTTCATGTACCAGTAACTCAGCGCCTTGGTCAAGAAGGCGAAGGCTTTGCATATCTGATGCAAGAGCTCCCCCGTGAACGTTTAAGTATCGCGATGATGGGTATGGGATCGATTTGGGGCGCGATTGACCTGACCACCAATTATGTACAAGAGCGTAAGGCATTTGGCCAAACACTGGCACAGCTTCAAAACACGCGCTTTGTGATTGCCAATGCACAAATCAAAGCAAAAGCAGCGCAAGCGTTTATTCATGAATGTGCCCAAATGTACCATCAGGGGGCGCTGACTGTGGGCCATGTTGCTGCATTGAAATGCTTTATTACCGATACCCAGTGCGACGTGATCGATCAACTGCTGCAATTATTTGGGGGATACGGCTATATGCAGGAATATCCGATTTCTCGTTTTTTTGTCGATTCACGTGTGCAAAAAATTTACGGTGGCACCAACGAAATCATGAAGGAAATCGTGGCGCGAGACGTACTCGGAAAATAACCAATATTTTTTAAACCTCATGGTTGGTACGACCAACCCTGTCAAAACAACAAAGATGTTTCAGGAAGAAATACAATGTCAAAATTATGGATGTACTCTGCTGTGATGCTCTCGGGTTCTGTATTTGCTTCAGACTTTATTGATAAAAGTACAGTCGAACTCACCACACGAAATTTCTATTTCGATCGCGATTATCAAGAAGTTTCTAAATATCCCGCTGCAAAAGACTGGACACAAGGCTTTATTTTTAAAGCAAATTCTGGTTATACCGAAGGAACCATTGGTTTTGGGCTCGATGTTCTGGCTACAGCAGGATTTAAGCTCGATGCCAGTGCCAAATATGCGGGTACAGGCAATTTACCTCGCGACACGGTCACCAATGAACCCGCCAGCAGCTACGGCGAAATTGGCCTGACCGGTAAAGCAAAAGTCAGTCAGACCGAATTAAAAGTAGGAACACTCAGACCGATGAATCCCGTGCTGGTGGCCTCTCCTGCACGCCTACTACCGCAAACCTACCGGGGTATTTCACTGGAATCGAAAGATATTAAGAATTTTGAGCTGCAAGGAGCATTTATAGACAAGGTGAATCAGCGCGACTCGACCAATTATGAAAATATCAAGATTTCAGCGGTGAATGGGCGTTTCAAAAGTGCTGAAACAAATGGTCTTTACTACGCAGGTGGCTATTACAATGTAAGTCCGGCTTTACGTTTAGGATTATTTTATCTGGATGTTAATAATTTATACGATCAGATGACAACTGGCTTTTTATACAAATGGGACATAAATCCGCAAACTCGTTTAAGCAGCTATCTACATTACTATCGTAGCCGCGATGAAGGCCAAGCAAAGGCTGGTTTGGTCGACAACGATTTATATCATGCGCATTTTGAGCTTAAACGCCAAAATCATAAATTTATTTTTGGTACCTTTCAGCATTTTGGTGAAACCGCTTTTCCATATTTAACGGGCGGTGAAACAGGACTGCTCATCGATACATGGCCGGGCGAATTTTTAAATCCGAAAGAAAAAGCATACAGCTTTCGTTATGAGTATGACTTTAAAGATTATGTGCCGGGTTTACGCTTCATGACACGCTACACCATGGGCCGCAATATTTATGGGCCTAACTTGGGTGGAACGGATTTAAAAGAGCGCGAAACAGATTTCGATATTGGCTACACCGTACAAACTGGCTGGCTTAAAAACCTTTCCCTTCGTGCTCGCTATGCGATCTATGACAACAACATGCTGGCCACAGCCAATATCAAACCAGTGAATGAAACCCGAATTAACATCGATTACACATGGAAATTTAAATAATGACTCAAACAAGGCATTAGCATAATGCTAGCGCCTTGTTTTTTCAGGAACAATAATATGAATAAAAAAATAATAGCGCTCTGCTTTAGTCTTGCTTGTGCACACCAAACACATGCAGTACCCCAATTTGCACCACCACCGCTACATCTTCAACCATTGGCCACATTTAGTGTCGATTTAAACGCGCCTGTCTGGGAACTTGGTTCAACCAGTGATGCAGGCAAGCGACGTATTATCCCCATTACAGGAGGCACTTTTGAAGGCAAAATACTCAAAGGCAAAATTTTGAATAATGGTGCAGATTGGCAAATTGTTGATGCGCAAGGTCATGCCATTATTGATACGCGCTATTTACTTCAAACCGATGATGGTGCACTGATTTACCTGCAAACCAAAGGTTATCGATATGGTCCGCCAGACGTTTTAAAACAACTGGCTCAAGGCAAAGAGGTCGACCCCAAAACTTATTATTTTAAAGTCACCATGCAGTTTGAAACCAGTTCGCCTCAATACGCGTGGTTGAACCATACCATTGGCGTGGGAAGTGCCATGCGTCTGGGAAAAGCTGTTGTATATGACGCGTATGCGCTTCAATAAGTCGTGAGGAGTGATTCATTATGCTGCCAGATCTATCTGTTCCTGCACACTTACCCCCCATTCATCATTTGCTAGGTGGCCATAGCATTCAATGGAACCCAGATCAACTTGAACTTGAAGTCAGATATCAGGCACTTGAGAGCTTTACCAACCCGCGAGGCACAATTGAAGGTGGAATGCTTTGCGCCATGCTGGACGATGTCATGGGGCTCTTTGCCTACTATGCCAATCAGCAGCAAGCAGCCACGACTATTAATCTGACCACAGATTTTTTAAGGCCGTGTCTGGTGGGGATTGTAGTGACGAAATGTCGATTTATCAAACAAGGAAAATCCATTTTAAACATCGAAAGTGAAGCGTGGCAAAACCATAAACTTGTGGCGCGTAGTACCGCAAATTTCATGGTCTTGGCACATGCATAAATTTCAGGCATAAGGATATTGCAATGAAAAAACTTCAACATCTTTTTAAACATGCTGCATTGCTCGGCGTCTGCATCAGTGTAGCTGCATGTAATGACAATAACGATCATGATACGGCACAGTCGAGCCAAAGTATTCCACAATTAAGCCCAGCAGTAGGTGCTCAGCTCAAAGGCAGTTGTACAGATTTAAGCGGTTTCAAATTTGACACCACCGTAGTTGAAAGTGCAACTTTACAAAATGCAGGCGCTCTGACTGTTGCAGGAAAAAATATTCCGGCGCATTGTTTGGTCAAAGGTTATATGGAGCAACGTATTAGCCCAATCGATGGTCAAACCTATCAGATTGGCTTTGAAATGCGACTTCCAGTGAGCTGGAACGGACGTTTTCTATATCAAGGAAATGGCGGTACCGATGGCAACATCGCCACAGCGACCGGACAAGTGGGCAGCGGCGGGATGTTAAGCAATGCTTTAAACGACGGATTCGCGGTAATTTCATCCGATGCCGGACATTCATCTGCACAAAATCCTCTTTTTGGTTTAGATCCGCAAGCTCGCATCAACTATGGTTATGGTGCTATTACAAAGTTAACGCCTATGGCCAAAGATCTGATTAAAACAGCTTACGGTAAATTGCCAGATCGATCTTATGCAGGAGGTACGTCTAACGGCGGTCGACATGCCATGATGGCTGCAACACGCCTAGGCGATCAGTACGATGGCATCTTAGCCAGTACACCAGGATTTCATCTACCACGTGCAGCAGCGGCACAGCTATATACGGCGCAGCAATTACGTCGTGTTGCCACCGATGAAAATGATTTAAGCACTGCCCTCACCTATGCAGAACGTAACGTACTTGCCAATGCGATTTTAACACGCTGTGATGCACTCGATGGTGTAGCAGATGGTATGGTACAAGACGTTGAAGCCTGCCGAACCGCCTTTGATATTCATAAAGATGTGCCTGTCTGCTCGGGTTCACGTGATGGAAGCTGTTTGAGTAAAGACCAGATCGATGTCGTGGCTAATATTTACCGCGGCCCTGTCAATTCATCTGGCGAAGCATTGTATGCGACCCAGCCTTACGATCCAGGATTACTTGGCAGCAATTGGGCAAGCTGGAAATTTGTTTCTTCAGTGGGTACGGCACGCGACCCAGTAGCGGTAGGCATTATATTTCAGGTACCACCAGATCCAACAATTGTGCAAAATTCACGACAATTTGCCTTTAACTATAATTTTGATACTGATTACCCAAAACTTTCTGCAACCAATTCGACCTATTCAGAAAGCGCGATGTCATTTATGATCCCGCCAGATGAGCTCAATCTGGATAAATTACGCTTGCATGGCGGTAAAATGATTGCGGTGCAAGGCACAGCAGATGGCGTATTTTCGGTAGATGACACACAAAACTGGTACGATAAGCTGATGGCAAAATACAAGAGCAGCAGTTTGGGTGATGCACAAAGTTTTGCTCGTTTTTATCGCGTTCCGGGAATGAATCATTCGCGTGGTGGGCTTGCGACCGACCAGTTTGATGCACTTACTGCTTTGGTGAACTGGGTAGAATATGGTCAAGCACCAGATCAAATTCTCGCTTCTGCACGCGGTGTCGGTAATGCAAGTGGCGAAATCAATAGTGAGTTACCATCGAGCTGGTCGGCCAATCGAACTCGACCACTGTGTCCATATCCAAAAATCGCACGTTATAACGGCACAGGTGACAGTGAAAAAGCCGAAAACTTCACTTGTAAATAAACACAACCGAGATAAAAAAGAGAGCGACGAATCGCTCTCTTTTTGTTTTAGCTGGCATATTTTAAATGGTCAAGGGATTTGATTTCATAGGGTAAGCCCACATAGTTTTCAGCGAGTGTGGTCTGACCTGCCGTAGAACCTAAAATATAGCTCAATTCTGCTTGTTTAATTTTATGATCAAACTCGCTTTCAGTTTCAAAGCGATGTAACAAATGGGTCATCCACCATGAAAAACGCTCTGCTTTCCATACACGTTGCAAGCATTTTTCTGAGTATTGATCTATACCTTGCTCAGATCCTTGCGTGTAAAATTCAATGAGCGCACTGGACAAATATGCAATATCTGAAGCTGCAAGATTCAATCCTTTGGCACCCGTTGGTGGAACAATATGTGCGGCATCACCAGCTAAGAATAATTTTCCAAATCGCATCGGTTCTGTGACAAAGCTCCGCAAGGGTGCAATGCTTTTCTCAATTGAAGGGCCTGTAACGAGTTTTTCACGGCTTTCAGGGTCGAGGCGATTCTTAAGCTCTTCCCAAAATTGATCATCCGACCAGTTTTCTACATGATCGGTTAAAGGAACTTGAATGTAATAACGGCTTCGCGTTTCTGAACGCATGCTACACAGTGCAAAACCACGCTCTGATTGAACATAAATTAATTCGTCTGCCACAGGCGGCACATCGGCAAGTACACCTAACCAACCAAATGGGTAGACCTTTTCGAAGGTTTTAATTTTATCTTGAGGCACGCTAGCACGGCACACGCCATGATAACCATCACATCCTGCAATGAAATCACATTCGATTTGATAGTGAGTTCCGTTAGATTCAAAGGTCACTTTTGGCGCATTATAAAAATCATGAATTTGAACATCATTCGATTTATAAAATGAGCAAAGACCAGCCTGCTCACGTGCTTGCATTAAATCTTTAGTAACTTCGGTCTGCCCATATACCGTGACTTGTTTACCTTGGGTCAATGCCGATAAATCGACACGGAATTTTTGGCCATTGGTCAGAATTTCAATGCCCGAATGTGGCAATCCTTTTTCTTTGAGGTTCTGGTCAACTCCAGCTTGCTCGAGTAAATCGACCGATACTTGCTCTAAAATTCCTGCACGAATGCGTGATGCAACGTAATCGGCACTTCGCTGTTCCACAATAACGTGCTCGATTCCAGCTTTATAAAGCAGCTGACCGAGTAGTAATCCCGCTGGGCCAGAACCAATAATTGCAACTTTGGTTTTCATAGTTTGCATAACATCATCCTTGCTATTTTCTATTTTTAAAGTACCGCCTCATTAAAAAGACATCTATACTTAAGGCTCAAAATTATCCGATTAGCACTACAACTGTCCGATGATCGGACAAAATCATTTTGGATTTGAATGTTATGGAACAACATCACCAATACCTTGCACATCCCCATTCAAGTGAAGAAATACGCACGGAAGATTACATTGCAGGCTTGGCCAAAGGCTTAGCGCTTTTAGAAGCATTTGGAATTGATAGACAACGACTGAACGTGACACAGGTTGCAGAGCGTACTGGCATAAGCAGAACAGCTGCACGGCGTTATTTAAAGACACTTAAATTTTTGGGTTATTTAGATACCGATGAGCACTATTTTTGGCTTACACATCGTGTTTTACGTTTTTCTAGTTCTTATTTAAGCTCGGCACATTTACCCAAAGTGGCACAGTCATTTTTAAATCTACTGTGTGCTCAAACCAGCCTCACCTTTTCAATTGTGGTGCTCGATGAGCATGAAGTTGTACCTGTTGCGCGTAGTTATTTACCCCTGCAAGATAATCTTCGCGTGAGCCCATATGGGATGCATTTGGGTAATCGTTTACCTGCCCACGCCACCTCCACCGGTAAAGTATTACTTTCTGTTCTGGATCGTGAAGTACAAATTGAATGGATTAAAAAATATGGTCTGAAGCGCCTCACGCCTTATACCATTACAGATGAGTACACTTTTTTAGAAACATTAGATGCTGTTCGGCAATCGGACTACTGTTTGTCGACTGAGGAACATGAACTGGGTGTGATTGCGATTGCGGTACCCGTTTTAAACGCACAGGGGCTTACCGTTGCAGCACTGAATTGTATGTCACAAACCAATCGGGTGCAGCCACAGTATCTTATCGATCAAGTTTTACCTTTATTACGCAATACTGCGAATGAGCTGAGAAATATGATCTAGCATCGCTTATTTATGTATTATGACTTGTTAGTTTTTGAAGCTCTGTTCAAATTCATGTTTGAGATAATCACGATCTGGTGCATAAGACAATCCAGCTTTACTTCGATGATAACAATCAGCCGCCTCTTTCGATGCATATTGGCGTATCTGTATTTCAGGTGCATGACGAGAAATAATAGCCAGTGTTTTGATTAATCGAATCCCAATTTCTAAATTTGCAATAGAATCTCTTGAGATTGGTGAAAAAACAGGTCGTATTAAATCTTCCATATCTAACTTTTCAATACTCAAGAGATCATATTCTGGGAATTCATGTTTATCTTTTGCATGTGTATCGACCAACAATCTAGTTAAGGCATTTAGAACATTGATTGCTGTAGCAGGATCATTGACCGCAGGTGATAGAGCTCTTTGTGCCACTTCACTCATCACCAGAAGACCAAACCGCGGATCTTGCTCATAGGTTCTGTTTAAACCAATCACTGCACATGGATCGAGTTCGGATTCAATTTTTTCAAACTCATGATCTGAAAAACTTTCTTTAGGATATACGGCAAAAATTTTAGCTCGAGGTTCAACAAACTTTCCAGCTCGAACACAGATATGAATATGACATTGGTATTTAGTGGCTACTTTTTGAATTTCTTCCAAATTAAGGTTGCAAATATATCCTGTTTTTTGACTATAAATATGCCAACGTGTATCTAAAATAGGTTTTGAATGTTTGGCTCCCAAGTCAGGTTGAGCTCTATAAATAGATAAGCTAGTTCGAGATTTATTCTCGATTTTACTTAAAGCATCATTTAACGAACCGAGTCCTGAAATGGTTTGTACCCAGCGAATTAAAGTATAAATCAGATAAAGCAGTACAATAATTGTACTTAAAAAAAGTAAAAAACGACCCTCTGTACCATAATACTTGAGCCCCAACGCTATTTTAGCGATAACAGAATAGATGAATGCCGAAATAAAACTTGCAATCGCAATACGCGTATAGTCATCTTCAATAATTAATAATCTGGCACGTGGTGTGGCTGTATTAGATGTCGATGCTAAAGCAGAAACCATAATGGATAGCGAAAATGTTGTGACTGCCAACATACTTGAGGCAATAATATCCAATAAACTAGATAAAGTTTCTGCCGAAATATGTGGCACGTAGTGCTCCGGCAGTAAATAATTGCCAACGCTTGCCAAGAGTGAAAAGAGAATTGCAAAAATAGCACCCAATGTGGGATGAACCCATAAATTTTTAGATGGATCTGAAAGTAGTAGTTTTAAGCGATACCACATTGTTTTTATATCCATTATTTTTCTTACTTTTTATTTATATAACTTTATGTGTCATTCATCTAGATAAGTTGATTTATTTTAACGCGATGAAACGAAATAATGGTCATAAAAAATGGCCATACCTTTTGGGCATGACCATCTAGATTACATTCTAGAGAATTACTTATCTAGGGCATATGCAATCACGTAGTCACCATGATCTGGAGACTGACGTGCACCACCTGCTGAAATCACAACGTATTGTTTTCCAGTTTTCGGTGACACATAACTCATAGGCGTACCTTGGCTACCCACAGGAAGACGTGCTTTCCACAATTCTTTACCTGTTGATGTATCAAATGCACGTAGATAGTAATCTTGCGTTGCAGCAAAGAATACCAAACCACCCTGAGTTGCCATTGGACCACCAATGGTTGGCATACCAATTGGCGCTTTTAGGCCCATTTTAATGCCCATCGGGCCGGTATCTTCAACTGTACCCAATGGTACTTGCCATGCAATTTGACGTGTTTTCATGTCAATCGCTGTCATCGTACCAAATGGTGGTTTCTGACACGGAATGCTCAGTGCAGACCAGAAACGGTTTTTGTTCACTTTGTACGGTGTACCTTTCATCGGCACTGCGCCCATACCCGTGTTAACTTTCTCACCGCCATTGGCTTGAACTGCTAAGTCTTCTGGGGTTTGTTTGATCAACTGAATCCATAGACCTAGACGCATATCATTCACAAACATATAACGATGCGATGGATCAAATGCGATGGATCCCCAGTTCATTCCACCCAAAGAACCTGGGAAGCTTAATGAAACATCGGTACCCGGAGCGGTATAAAGCCCTTCATAACGCATCGATTTAAAGCTGATACGACACATCAACTGATCAAATGGCGTTGCACCCCACATATCAGACTCAGTTAAAGTCTGGTTTCCGATTTGTGGCATTTCTACAGAACGCGGCTGCGTTTTGCTGTACTGCTCACCCGGAATATCGGCAGTTTTTACTTCTTGCTCAATCACTTTGGTTAACGGTTTACCCGTTACACGATCAAGTACATAAAACTGACCAGATTTTGTACCAATCACAACCGCAGGTTTAGTGCTGCCATCTTTCATTGGGAAGTCTACCAAGCTTGGTTGCATTGGTAAGTCAAAATCCCATAGATCATTGTGAACAGTTTGATACACCCACTTTTCTTTACCAGTCGTTGCATCTAGCGCTAAAACAGACGTATTGTACTTATGATCTAGTGGCTGGCGGTTTGCACCCCATAAATCGACAGATGAACTGCCCATAGGTAAGAATACGGTGTTCATTTGTGGATCATACGACATCGCTGCCCATGAGTTTGCAGAGCTACGCTTGTAAATTTCACCCGGCTTCAACACATAGTTTGGATCTGGATTACGTGGGTCGAACGCCCAGCGCAATTTACCTGTAATGACATCATATGCACGAATGACTCCACCCGGCATATCTGCTGCAACGTTATCGGCAATACGGCTACCCACAACAATAGAAGTACCTGCAATGGTCGGTGCAGAAGTGACTTCAAAGCGTGGTGCTTTGGTGCCATCCCCCAAACCTTCTAACAAATCAACCGTACCATTTACACCAAAATCTTTACAACGCTCACCTGTATCTGCATTCACTGCAATCAGACGACCATCTGGTGTATTGGTGTACACACGACGTGGGCACTGGGTATTGGTTGCGACCGCTGTAACAGGAGTTGCACCAGCCAATGTCGGTTGAGTCAACGCTTTGGTCGAATCAAAGTAAGCGACGCCACGGCAACGCTCCCATGCATCTGCTTTAGAATTCACTTCTGCTTTCCAGAGCTGCTTACCAGAATCTGCGTCTAATGCAAAAATATTGTTATGCGGTGTACACAAGAATACTTTATTGCCAACTTGCAATGGTGTCATCTGGTCTTCTGCGCCGTTACCCGTACCAGTGGTAAAATCACCCGTACGGAAACGCCAAGCTTCTTTCAACTTAGATACGTTGTTACGGTTAATCTGATCTAGCGCAACAAAGCGGCTTCCGCCTGCATCATTACCATAATGGTCCCAATCCACCTGTTTTTTTGCAGGATCAACCGGAATCAAAGGTAACTCTTCACCAGATGCTTTTACTGTTGCATGCGGAATAAACATGCCATATAAACCGCCAAACATTCCTAAAACGGTTAAACCACCAATGATATATGCTGGCGCATTAATTGGAGTTTGATATTGGTATTTTCGAATAGATGGCAAGGTTAACATGACCGCAGCAAATAAACCTGCCGGGAACATCAAACGTGAATGCAATGGCCAAAATTCAAAACCAGCATCAATTAACGCCCAAATAACAGTACCGATGAAGGCCAAAGCATATAACCACACCCCTGTTGCCTTTTTCTTGAAAATAAAAAAAGCTGAGGCAGTAATAATTAAACCAGCAATCAGGAAGTACCATGAACCACCCAGGCTAATCAGTTTTCCACCACCAATGATATAAAATACACCAGTAATGAGTAACGCCAGCCCAAGTATAAAACACCATATTTTAAATATGATGTGAGACTTCGCTTGAGGGTCAGACATACATCTTTCTCCACTTATCATGATTGCCATTCTTTGATGTTTTCAAAGTAAGGCGCTCATGTATAAACACATTCAGCTAAAGTGGGATAAGCCACTTTAGCTGTTCGAATTAAGTTTAAAAACCAGCAACGATATTGACTATATTTTAGACATTTTTATTCTTCATTTTGTGTCATTGCTAGAAATTTAAACGCATAGTTAATCCAGCGACCCATGCATCATCCACTTCCTTTACACCAGCAGGCTGATGAATATATTGAATATTTGGACGAAGCATGACTGCTGGGGACCATTGATAGGTGTAATTCAGTTCGATATTCAGCTCATCGTGCTGAACAGGAATATAGTTCGATGCCAACGCATCGTATTGGTCATAACCACGGCTTTCATCAATTGCAATTTGACGATCTCGTGCGCGCTCGTTTACCACATAATTGGCCAAACCAAAACCAATCGAATCATTTGGACGGCTATCGAAAGCACCTTTGTACCAAAGTGCAAGTTGCTGGGTACTTTGAACCGTTGTCGTGGCTTTGTCGTTTAGCACACCGTTAAAGCTGATATACAAACCCCGCTTTGGATCATTGCCTTGTTGCGTAAGTTGCTGCTGTGTATTGATCCAGAAACTGTGCTTACCATCATGTACTTTACTTGGATTGGCAACATCTGTTGCTTCTGCTGTGGAATATAGCGCACCGATTTTATATTCACCTGGCAGCCCACCAAAGTAAGCAAGTTTAGGTTTCCATGCCAACTCCACCGGAATGGTCGCGCCTTTAACGTTGTTCATATCTAGATTAAAGCCGTCACTGTTCGACTGTGTTTTGACATTATCTGGATTGACTTCATATACCCCAAGGCCCAATGTCCATTCAGGTGCAAACTGATACTTCACATTTGCCCCCCACAATCCTACAGGCCAGTTATACCAGATCGATCCGATCGACTTACCGAGCTGACCACCACAAAGCAATAGATTTTGAAACTCACATTGCGAGCTGTTGAAATCGTCTGACATGCCCATACGACCAATCTTGATTTGTACCGTATTGTCGTCAAAACCTTTTTTGATCCAAGCCTGCGTCAAACGCCAGATTTTTCCACGCCCATAGATCTCTTGTGAATTGCCGAGTGTCGATGATCGTGGATCTTTGATACGTTCCAAAGTGATTGCGTTTCCATCACGTTTGGTGATCATGATGGCTGCGCTTGTATCTTTCCAACCTGCAATTTTACTCAAGTCAAAATTTGCGCCCAGCGTCAGTTGTCCCGCATTTTCAACAGTTGTATTGTCATTAAAGCCACCAGAGATATTACTTGCCGCCTGGCTCATGATCGAAGCCGTGAATTTGTATCCCTGTTGTTCAAGTTGCTGACGATTCCCACCCCAATCGCCCAAAAGCCACTGACGATCTTGAGAATAAAATTCATTTGCCGAAGCAAACTGACAACTGAGTAAAGCAGCAGAAATTAAGCCCAATTTAAAAAAATCTTGCATTGAAAATTCCCTTTTTATTCAAGGTGTTTCCAATTTCTGGAAACACCGTATACTACAAACATTATTTCATCATCACCGCTGAACTGAGCTCTGAAGTCGCACCCAAGTGATCAGTCACATTTGCCGTGATCGATGGCATAGCGACTTTTGGTGTCCAGTTGGCTTTTGCAACGCCCTGAGCATCTGTAACAACAACTACAGAATCTAGATACTGCTCAGCTTCTTTAGAGGAAGCCGAACGGTTACCAAAGAATTCAACGTTATAACGTTGATTTGGCATACCTTTTACTTCTACCGTAATTTGTTTTTTAGATACAGTGAGCTTCGGCGCCTGAATACCTTGGTTTGGTACAGCGTTACAGTTTTGCTGATTCGGCTGAGTACAGGTTTTTTGCAGCTTTGCAGGCTCAATGACAACACCACCACCACGAGAGCCAACAAAACCTTCATGCTCGAGCGCAGGCACACCAAACACGATTGCGCCTAAACGCTGATTCGGTACACATGAACCACCCGCTTCGCAGCGCTTGATGTCTTTGCCGTTATCCCAAATTTGGTTTTTGGTCAATGTGATACGAGCATTGGCATCTTTTTCAGAACGAATCGCCACCCCAATACGGTTACCATGCACTTTGTTACTGTCAAAAATATTGCCATCGCCTGTTAAATTGAATCCCAACGAATTGTTGGTTAACTCATTGTAGGCGATGTAATTACGTTTACCCCAGTTGATTTGCAAACCGTCTGAGTAGTTCTCAAACTTGTTACCGACCACGGCATTGTCGTTGCCCCACAAAATTTCAATGCCTTGTGATGGTTCAGGATTCGCTTTTGTTGAAGTAAACAAGTTATTGGCAACTAAGTTAAATGCTGCACCGCGAGTTAACTCAAGACCATCGCCGTTATCGATAAACAGATTGTCTAACACCTTATTGTTATTGGTGGTTGTCGATGTCGGGTTGCCTTTACCATCATCCCCTGTGATCATCACACCCGCACCACCGTAATTATTACTAATGCGGTTATGTTGAATCAAGTTGTTACTTGAGCGATTGACCAAAACACCAATACAAAAGCGATGTACATCTAAGCCTTTTAACGTTACGCCGTTTACATCTTGCAAGACCAAGCCCGGTAAAGTCATGGTACGGACGTTTGTGCCGTATTGCTCTGGGTTTGCTCCTGGGCAAGCTTTAGCACCTTCACCTTTAATATAGTTTGAACCATCAATCGCAATGTATTCACCAGTTTTATCCCACTGAGTCCCAATAATCTTGACTGCTGATTTGATAGGTGGAAGTGGCTTGTCGACTTTAATCACATACGGTGCTTTGCCAACCGCTTGAATTAAAATTTGATTTTCTTGAGCCGTATTGGCGTTTGATTGCTCAATTGCCCAACGTAAAGAGCCTTTGTCGTTATCATCCTGATAACGATCAACGATATAAGTTTCCGCAGACGCAAAGCCTGAAGAGATTAAGCCCAAAGCAAATGCTGATAAACGCAAAGAATTCAATTTCATGACAGTTTCCTTGTCAGGATTATGGTGTTTGAGTTGGTTGAACTGTTTTTAAGATTTGTTTAAGCGTAGTGACATCGATTTGACCCGGTGCCGAAGCCTCGCCGATCATACCGAAACTTAAACTTCCGCCCATATTGGCGGTTGAAACACGCGATACCGTACCTAAGCGCCCCATCGACATCGTAAGTAACGGTTTTTTCGACTGTTCACTTACTTTTAGTGTCGCATTCATTAGCGTAAAGACATCCTGCTTCGACTTTGGCATTACCGCAATTTTTAAGATATCTGCACCCATTTGATCTTGTTTGAGTAAGCGATTTACGATGTCCTGCTCACTTGGGGTTTTATCAAAATCATGGTTAGACATCACCACTAACACATTTTTCTTGTGTGCCAAGCTGGTCAGCTTTTCAACTGCTGCCTGATCTCTAAACATTTCGATATCAAGTAACTGCATAAATGGCTTTTTTAAATAATCGCTGTAAATTTTTGCATACTGTTCATCGGTTACATTGAGTTTGCCACCTTCATTTGAAGTACGAATCGTTGCGAGCAACGGTTTGTCTTTTAAAATCTGGTTCAGTTCTTGACCAAGTGCAATCACTTGTTTGGTGTCGCTTGCAAATTCCAGCAAATCTATACGAAATTCAGCAATATCCGCATCTTTATTCGCTGCAATCACTTTGGCCTGAGCTATGGCTTGCTCTTTGGTTTTTGCCGTAATCGGGACAATAGTCTTGACAGGCAAATCACCAATATTGAGATTTTTAACAACATATGTTGCCTTGTTCATCGCAGCATTTTCAGCCGCATGCGTAACAGACAGCATAGGTAGGGAGAGACTTAAAGCCGTGCTAATCAGCAACTGTTTAACTAACTTTTTTGAACTGTTCATTTTACGTTCCCTTGTAAAAAATTGAAGTTGCACATCAAGCATGACATACAACTTTGGTCCCAAAAACCTTAGATATCAAAGAATACCGTTTCATTTTCGCCCTGAATGCGAATATCGAAACGATACACTGTTTCACCGTCACGCTCTTCACGTTTTGCGATAAGCGTTTGACGACGTGTTACCCACTCAATACTGTTAAGTACTGGATCTTTGGCGTTTGCTTCAACTTCATCCTCAAAATAAACACGAGTATGTAACCCGATGTTGATTCCGCGAGCGAAAAGAATCACTGAAATATGAGGGGCTTGCGTTGTTCCCTTACGTCCCGGTACTGCGCCAGGCTTAATGGTGCTGAAGCTCCAAAAACCTGTCTTAAAATCTGCACCCGTACGTCCCCAACCATGAAAATGCGGATCTGCTGCTTTACCTTGAGTATCTGCTTCACTTGGATAGACACCATTGGCATCTGCTTGCCAGATCTCAACCAAAACATCACGCAGTGGCAAACCTAATCCGTCAAATACCTGACCTTCCAAGCGAATACGTTCACCTTGTGTTTGATCTTGAACCAGCATATTGCCGTAGTTATGTTCAAACACTTCAATGTTGGCCTGTTTTGGAAGCAAGCCAATATGTACGTAGGGACCACCTGTTTGAGATGGGGTTTCTTTGAGTTCTTGAAAATTCCAACCGTTCATTATTTTCACTCCATCCATTAAGTTAAGTCATTTTCGAAGTAAGTCGCGCGACGACCACGAAGCGTAATGTCAAAACGATAACAACGGCTGTCAGCTTCAATAAAGTTGCTTTTGTCTTCAAGTGCGATCAAAGCGCGACGTTGATCATCTGAAGGCACAGTTTTTAAGATTGGACACGAATCAATTAAAGTGTCACCTTCAAAATAAAACTGTGAAATCAAACGCTGAGCCCAGCCGTCTGCAATCAATGAAAAATGGATATGCGCCGGACGCCATTCATTAATACGGTTACGCCATGGATATGGACCTGGCTTAATGGTTCGAAAAACGTAATATCCATTGCTGTCTGTGAGCATACGTCCACATCCACCAAAGTTTGGATCCATCGCACCAACATATTGGTCATTCGGATGACGATAACGACCCGATGCGTTTGCCTGCCAGACTTCAACCAAGGCATTTTTTACAGGACGACCAAACTGATCACGAACATAACCATGAATAATCACACGTTCACCAATTGGCAAACCGTCTTTGGCATAGTTCAAAATTAAGTCATTGTCTTTTGGACCAAACTGATCTGCACTAAAATGTGGTGCAGTCACTTCCGACAATGTTTCTGCAATCGAGATCAGTGCATTTTTTGGCGAGCGTAATACACTGGTTTTATAACCTGGTGCATAGGCTGGCGGATGATCCTCTGTATTGCGTTGAGCGTAAGCGCCCCAGTTAAAATGAGACATATTTTTCTCCCTCTAAATCTGCTGATCCATTATTTTTTGTTCAGTTTTTCTGGTGCGATACCAAGCTCTTCAAACACCTGTTCAGCCATATGCATGGCAGCATTTGATGCTGGTAGGCCCGCATACAGTGAACAATGCAGGATCAATTCTTTGAGCTCGTCTTTGGTCACGCCATTGTTGAAACATGCACGTAAATGCATACGCAACTCATCTTCACGACCTAGCGCCAATAAAACCGCGATTGTCACTAGACTGCGTGTATGGCGAGGTAAGCCCGGACGAGACCACACCTCACCCCAAGCAAATCGACTAATAAAATTCTGAAAGTCCTCATTGAAATCGTTCAGATTCTCAATCGAACGGTTGACGTGTTTTTCGCCGAGGACTGCTGTACGGACTTCAATGCCCTGTTTGTAACGATCATCATCATTCATTAGAGAACTCTCACCTTAAGTTGCATCAGTATGTGCAACGATAGACTTAACAAAAATTGCAATCGCGGCAGCTGCGGCAGGAATGAACAACATGCTTAAAATCATGGTGAACGACCAGTTATTACCCAGCAGAACTGCTCCAATCCATGCACCGAACACGGCCCCAAAACGGCCAATGCCCGACATCCATGCAACACCAGTTGCACGGCACTGCGTTGGATAAAACCGCGCACTTAAAACCGGCATAGACGACTGCGCGCCATTTACCGCAATACCCGCACACAAGATAAACAGTGCAAGTAAAGTTGGATTTGAAAGACTTTGACCAACAATTACCGCAAAAATACCGGCAGCCAAATAAAAACCCGCAATAATTCGATTCGGATTAAAACGGTCCATCGCCCAGCCAATAAATAGCGCACTGAGCACACCACCAAACTGAAATAAGCCCCCTAAGAATGCTGCACGCTCTAACGATGCCCCGGTTTCACGCATCAAGGTTGGTAACCAGCTGGTCAACAGATAAATTACGACCAGACCCATGAAGTAAGTCACCCACAGCAAAACCGTTCCTTTGGCGTATTTGCCAGAAAACAGCATGCCAAAGACACCTTTTTTACTTGAAGCATCTGTCTTTTCTTCAGGAACGTGGAATTCGGTTACACCTTGAACCTTATGTGGCGCAATACGCGTTAAGATCTGACGCACCTTTTCGGTATTTTTTCCTTTTACAATCAGGAAACGATAGGATTCTGGTAAAAACACCATCACCACAAGCATCAAAATCAAGGGGGCCCAACCGCCCAACAAAAACAGGCTGTGCCAACCATAAGCCGGAATTAACCAGCTGCTGATAAAGCCACCCATTGCCATGCCCAAGTTGTAACCACAAAACATACATGTCACGAGCAAAGAGCGAATTCGTGCCGGACAGTATTCTGAAAAAAGTGTGGTCGCGTTTGGCATTGCAGCGCCCAGGCCAATCCCAGTTAAAAACCGGAAAATCACCAAACTGTCTAATGTTGTGGAATATGCACAGGCAAGTGTAAAACCACCAAAAATCAACATCGCAACAGACAGCACAATCTTGCGACCAAAACGATCGGCTGTCGGACCTGAAACCAGCGCACCAATAATCATACCGCCTAAGGCTGCACTCATTACAGGACCCAACTGCGATCGATCCACACCCCAATCTTGAGCAAGCGCAGGCGCAATAAATCCCATTGCTGCGGTATCTATACCATCCACGAAGACAATCAAGAAACACACAATCGCAATAAACCACTGATACTTACTTAGTGGCGCATCATTGATTAATGCCTGTGCATCCAGACTTGTGTTTTGTGCAGCGTAATCCTGAGACGCCATATCTGCCTCCTAAGGCCTAAATCCTTTTAAATCAGTTTATTAAACGATTGATCTAATAAACTGGCCAAAAACTTGCGTGAATGCTTCAGGCTGTTCAATATTTGACAGATGTGAAGCGTCCAATGTCTTCAACTGGCTGTTTTGGATATATTGATGTAAAAACTCAGCATCGCTGACCGTAGTGACCGGATCTGCTTCTCCAGCAATGATCAGTGTCGGAATTGAAATCTTTGCAATCGATTCACGCAGATCTGCGCCTGCAAGTGCACGGCAGGCATTGGCATATCCTTGTGCTGGAGTATTGGCTAGACTTCGAATCGTGTTTCGAGCAAGCACACTGGCTTGATGATCAAATTTTTCGCTAAACCAGCGAGTATGTGTGGTACTGACCAAATCACTCAAACCCGTTGCTTCTACGGAAGCAGCGCGTGCATTCCAGCCTTCTGCTGTCCAGATTTTTGCAGCAGAATTGGCAACCGTGATGCTATAAAAACGTTCAGGGCGATGAATACCTAACCAAAGTGCCGTCATACCGCCCATTGAAATACCACAAAAGTGCGCTTTATCAATATTTAAGGCATCCAAAATATCAATGACATCTTCACCCAGATGCTGCAATTCGGTTTGATCAATAACAGCACTTTGGCCGTGTCCACGTGTATCGTAAGTCACAATCTTAAAATCGGCTTTGAGCGCTTCGATTTGTGGCATCCACATGGTATTGTCGGTACCAAGCGAGTTCGAAAATACAATCGCGGGAGCATTTTGTGGTCCCTGAACCTGTACCGCAAGCGGTTGGCCCTGACGATTGTTAATCATAGTGATATGAATATTGCTCACTTTGCCTCTCCTTTTGCTTCTTGCAAAACAGCATCAATCTGATCTTGAATATTGCCGAGGTAAGATTCTGGTTTGAATATTGCCTCAAGCTGCTTTGCATCGAACAATGCAGTGACTTCCGCAGTCTCTGCCATGATGTCTTTTAAATGTTTCTGTTCAGCAAAGGCTTTTTTACAAGCTGCTTCCACCACGTGATGTGCATTTAGACGTCCCAGATGCGGTGCCAACGCCATCATGACTGCTTCAGCCATAATCAGGCCTTGCGTACACTCGATATTGGCGCGCATGTTTTCTGCATTGACATCCATACCTTTCAAGACATCTAAGGTACGCTCTAGAGCACCCGCGGTGAGTTGAAAGATTTCCGGTAAGGCAAGCCATTCAGCATGCCAGCTACCCAAGCTACGTTCATGCTCTTGCACCATGCTTTGATACATGCTCGACATTAACGCAGGAACACGATTGGCAGCAGCCAATACCGACGCCGCAGCAACTGGATTACGCTTATGTGGCATGGTTGAAGATCCGCCACGCCCTTGGGCTGTCGGTTCAAATACTTCTGCAACTTCTGTTTGCATCATCAGTGACCAGTCGCGCGCCATCTTGCCTGCGTTGCCCGTAATCAAGCCGAGTACACTTGCAATTTCGACAATACGATCTCTTTCGCCATGCCACGTACATGCGGCATGTGTCAGATTTAAGGTTTTTGCAAATGCTTGTGTAACGGAGGTTCCCTGATTTTGCAAAGATGCCAGCGAGCCAACTGCGCCACCTAATTGTGCAGTCAACACACGTGACTTCATAAGTTGTAAGCGGTCTAAATCGCGCTTAAACGCAGAAGCCCAACGCGCAAGCTTATGTCCCAAGGTGATCGGTAAAGCTTGCTGTAACCATGTGCGCCCCATCATCACCTGATGGCGATATCGTTGCGCTTGTTGTAAAGCAGCCTGATAGCACTGATTTAAAAGCAGTTCTACAATAACGAGTGCATCACGCGATTGCAGTACACATGCTGTGTCTAGAATATCTTGACTGGTCGCACCCCAATGCACATAACGCGATGCTTCTTCATCGACTTGCTTCACAATTGAAGTCAGTTGTTTGACAAAAGGAATAGCGATATTTCCAGCCAGTCCAGTGGCAATGGCTAAACTTTGAAAATCAATTTTTTCAACCGCATCTTGAGTGGCAAACGTAATGATATCGGCAGCAGACTGGGGAATTACCCCAACTGCTGCTTGCGCTTGCGCCAGTGCAACCTCTGTCTCAATCATATATTTGACCAACGCACGATCACTGAAAATTTCAGTTACGTCTTGTTGATAAAAAAGAGAAGCATATAACTGGCTCATCATGATCTCCGTTTAAGCAACCCGCTCAATAATGAGCGCAATCCCCTGACCCACGCCGATACACATCGAACACAGCGCATACTTACCGCCCGACTGTTCCAGCTGGTTTAATGCCGTCGTCACCAGACGCGCACCAGATGCACCCAATGGATGACCCAGTGCAATTGCACCGCCATTCGGATTCACCCGTGCATCGTCATCTGCCAGTCCTAAGTCTCGGGTACAGGCCAGTGCCTGTGCAGCAAAGGCTTCGTTCAGCTCAATCACATCCATCTGATCAAGCGTCAGATTGGCCTGCTTGAGCAGCTTTTTGATCGCCGGTGCCGGTGCGAAGCCCATGATGCGCGGCTCGATGCCCACCGTGGTGGAGGCAATGATCTTGGCACGTGCTTTAAGCTGGTATTGTGCAACCGCTTCGTCTGATGCAATCAGAACTGCCGCTGCACCGTCGTTGATGCCTGACGCATTACCCGCTGTCACGCTACCTTCCGGCTTGACCACGCCTTTTAGCTTGGCTAGTCCCTCTAGTGTCGTTGAGGCACGTGGATGCTCATCGGTGTCGATCACCACCGGCTCTCCTTTGCGCTGTGGAATCGTGACAGGCACGATTTCTTTTGCAAAGTAGCCTTTGGCCTGTGCCGCCGCGGTGCGTTGCTGGCTGGTGTAGGCAAACTGGTCTTGGTCTTCACGCTGGATGCCAAACTGCTCGGCCACATTTTCTGCGGTTTGCGGCATGGTATCCACACCATACATGGCTTTGAGCTTCGGATTGATGAAGCGCCAGCCCATGGTGGTGTCTTCTATCTTCTGGGTGCGTCCAAACGCCCCTTCTGATTTCCCCATCACATACGGTGCGCGGCTCATGCTTTCGACACCCCCTGCAATGATCAGATGGGCTTCGCCTGCTTTGATCGCACGTGCTGCCATGGCGATTGCATCCAGAGATGAGCCACACAGGCGGTTGACCGTCGTTGCCGGTACTTCGACCGGTAGACCTGCCAGCAGTGCCGACATACGGCCAACGTTACGGTTGTCTCCTCCTGCCTGATTGGCACAGCCGTAGATCACGTCATCGACCTGTGCCCAGTTCACGCTTGGGTTGCGTTCGATCAGGGCAGCAATCGGAATTGCACCGAGGTCATCCGCACGTACTGCTGCCAATCCGCCTGCATAGCGGCCAAACGGGGTGCGGATCGCATCGACGATGTATGCATGTTTCATATTCGGTTATCCTTAGCCTTGTGTCGCATCGATCAGTGTTGCACCGGTCAGGCGTTGTAGTTCTTCAAAGCTTAAGCCTTCGACTTTCTCGATCACTTTCAGTCCTTCTGGCACCACATCAATGATGCACAGGTCGGTGTAGATCCGGTCGACACATTTCTGGCCCGTGGCTGGATACGTCAGTTCAGCGACAATCTTCGGCTCACCTTTTTTGGTGACATGATCGGTGGTTACAAAGACTTTTTTTGCCCCAACCGCAAGATCCATGGCTCCACCGACCGACGGTATGGCATCCGGTGCACCGGTGTGCCAGTTGGCCAGGTCTCCATTGGCGGCGATCTGGAATGCGCCTAATACGCAGATATCCAGGTGTCCACCGCGCATCATGGCGAAGGAGTCGCCATGGTGAAAGAAGCAACCGCCTTCGAGCATGGTTACGTATTCTTTGCCTGCGTTGATCAGTTCCGGATCTTCTTCGCCAGCCGCTGGTGGTGGGCCAAAGGCCAGCAGTCCGTTTTCTGAATGTAGAAATACGTCTTTGTCGGCAGGCAGATAGCTGGCAATCTTGGTCGGCAGGCCAATCCCTAGATTGACATAGGAGCCTTCCGGAATATCTTGGGCAACGCGCTGGGCGATCTGGTCACGGGTCAGTTTGTGATAACTCATCTCGATCTCCTTATGGTGCAGCGCTTGCTGGGGTAGATTGGACTGGTACAACGTGTTGAACAAAGATGCCTGGGGTCACCACATTTTCTGGGTCGAGTTCTCCTAGTGCCACCACTTCGCTCACTTGTGCGATGGTTACGTTGGCGGCCATGGCCATGATCGGGCCGAAGTTTCGTGCTGATTTGCGATAGACCAGATTGCCCCAGCGGTCGCCCTTGTAGGCTTTGATCAGGGCAAAGTCGGCCTTGATCGGGTTTTCCAGTACGTAGTCTTTGCCATCAAAGTTCAGGGTAGGTTTACCTTCTGCGAGTAAGGTGCCAAAACCGGTTGGGGTGTAGATCGGCCCTAAGCCCATCCCCGCGGCCTGTATGCGGCAGGCCAGATTGCCCTGCGGCACGATTTCAAGTTCAATTTTGCCCGCACGGTATAGCTCGTCAAATACGTAGGAGTCGGCCTGACGTGGGAAGGAACAGATGATCTTTTTAACTGCGCCAGTTTTTAGCAGCTTGGCCAGTCCATAGTCTCCATTGCCGGCGTTGTTGCTGACGATGGTCAGGTTCTTGCGACCTAGTTCAATCAGTCCGTCAATCAGCTCGGCGGGTTGGCCGGCTGTTCCAAAACCACCAATCAGGATGGTGGCACCGTCGTGGATCTGGGAGAGCGCTTCCGTTAGGGTCGCTGCACTTTTATCTATCAT